>CAZTWC010000157.1:0-3260 GCA_964617105.1 uncultured Myxococcia bacterium | reverse complement strand
TTCTTACTATACCCATGGTCACAGCGTAATCACAATTGATCTTTGCAGCAATCGAGGGGAAGAAAATTTTACCCTTGTGAGCATATTTTCTAAATTTGACAATGATACATGTCGAAATGTCGAAAGGCTCTGTCAGAAAATGCCTTTCCAACGTGCCTGGTAACATGTATAATGAAAGTATGGACGCCAAGCGAAGCTGGCGTCTGCTAGCAGGTGTGATATTTCATAATGTCAAGTCCTGCCAGGGTAATCTGCAAGGAGCCCTGTATCGAGTCTTGCGCACGTTAGGTAATAGGCCAAATGAACAAACAACTTATCAAACTACTTCAAAAAAAAGCATCCGGTTTAACCCATTTTAATAAATGGGAAAAAACGCTAAAAAATAACCAGGCTCCAGAAGATATTCTGGCCGGTCTTGGTGCTATTTTTGAGATGTTGCCACCGGAGGTGCGTTTACGCAATACAGATCCTGAATATGTGGGCCTGCAAAAAATGCGCTCCATATTGGCCCTATTGGACAAAAATAGATGACCGAACAGGAAGCAACTCTTATTTCCCTCTGTCGGTTTTTAGACAAAGCCAATATCCCCTATATGATTATTGGCGGTATAGCCAATGCCATTTGGGGAGTTCCCAGAAGTACCCTGGATATTGATGTAACTATATGGCCAGGTGAGCAGCCCTTATTGGAGTGGGTCAATTTGTTCTCTCACGAGTTTAAAATATTGGCAGATGAGCCTCTGTCTTTTGTTGAAAAAACCAGAGTGCTGCCAATGATAAGTGCTAAGGGGGTTAGAATCGATCTTATTTTTGGAATGCTCCCCTTTGAGTGTGACGCTATAAACCGCGCGGTAGTCCGGAAGATTAGGGGCCAGGCCGTTAAGTTTTGCACCCCGGAAGATCTTATCTTGCACAAGATTATTTCTCAGCGCAGTCAGGATCTGGATGATGTCGAAAAGATAATCTCCCAACAGTCAAGCAAATTAGATCGGTCCTATTTGGATATTAGAGTTAAAGAATTATCTGAGCTGTTGGAACGGCCGGAAATATGGTCTAACTATTTAAAGTGGCTGACGGCTTAAATTATCAACAATTTATTTCCAGTTTTGCTGCCCTAAAAACGCGACAAAAGTTCAAATGGATAACTTATCCATCCCCTGTTCTGTCGCTAAAAAGTTCAACTATTCCTTTTTTATCGGACGGCATTGAAAATTTCCTATTTTACTTTGTATCTCCTGTTCACCGATGAACTTAGGTGGTACGCGCCCATAGGTATCTGATGGAAAAAATTTGTATGAATAAAAAATATATCAGCCCGGCCAATTTCCGGCGACAGTCTAAGGGGTTTTAACTGTGGATCATTAACAGAACCCCAGAGCCGCTAGAGTCTTTTCGAAATTAGAGATATCAGCCGGCAATAAAACCTTGGATTTATCTCTTGAGATATACCTTCCGCCTCATTGATACGGCGGCGCATCTCACCTTCGGAACGGTTTATTAACCGCCTCATATCACCTTCTGATTGATTTATCATCTCTGCTTTCTTGCCCTCGGAATCATTAATCATCGACTCTTTGGTTCCCAGAGATTTGGCCACCAGTGCTCTTTTCTCCCGCTCGGCGGTCACCTGCCGTTCCATGGCATTGCGCACCGATTCCGGAGGCTCAATATTTTTCACTTCATAGCGGGTAACTGTTGTTTGCCCCAATCTTCCTGCACCTCGCTGAGAGTGGTAAGAACTTTTGAATTGATTAGATCCCGCTCCTCAAAAGTTTTATCCAGATCAATGGTGCCAATAACCGAACGGGTGGTGGTTTGGGCCAACTGAATTGCCGCCTGCTTATAGTTGGTAATACCGTTACTAGCCTTATAGGGCTCAGTTACTTTGAGATAAATAACGCCATCAACCTCCACCCGGACATTGTCCTGGGTAAAACACTCCTGAGGCTCCACATCAATAGATTCCTCTTTAAGAGAATGTATATAACTGACCTTATCCTCCAGTACGGTTTTTTCCAGTTCCAGACTACTCTCTTCCAACGCCAGAATATCGGCTTTAATCTCCGCCAATGAGCGTAACTGCTACGACTGCCGCCACTCTCAGGCGACTTCATTTTGGAAATCATGTGCTGCAAAAAGAACTTTTTTGTTAATGTAGGGCAGTGTAGTCAATTTCCACGCTCCTCAATAGTTGTAGTGTTCTCTATTATGATTATAATTTGTTTCGTACTTTCATTGCCAGCACTATCCTTGGCTACAAAATTTATACCATATTCAGGATAAGGTGCTACTCTGCTGTCAAAACCTCCGATTAACTCTTTTTGGGTATTGCTTATTCTTTTCTCTATAAAGTTTCGGCGAAGTTCGATATTTGTTACTCCTATTACACTTAGTTCTTTATCATCTTCCGCAATGGCCTTAAGATCTACATTTCCACTATGATGTGATCCATTCAACGGTTTGATAATTACAAGTTTTGGGGCTTTATTATCAACCTTAAAGGGAATATATTTAGGCATAATTTTCCCCACCGCGTCTTCTGCATAAAAATTTAAGGTATAGGTGTCAGCAGTGATCTTGGTAGTGTCTATGGTGCCGGTTATCTTATAACTCTTGGTATCAGTTTTATCCACAGTAACATTGATAAAAGGATCGTTGTTGAGCAGTCTGAAGTCTTTCATCTGTTGATTATCATTCGCTTCAGCACTAATTTCTATGGTTCTCCTATAAAATATATCGAGCTTTGGTGAATCAACAATGATCTCAGGTTCTTCGTTGTCAATATTGATGAGTAAATCTTTAGTTACCCCGTTATCTTTAGAGTCTTTAGCCATAAAGGTGATTGTATATGTAGAAGTGGTAATTTGAGTGGTGTCAATGGTAAAGGTCATTTTATGATTATTTGGGTCAGCAGTATCTACCGTTAAATTATCCACAAAATCGGGTTGGGGGTTTAATACAAATTGTTTCACTCCATTAATATCAAATGCTTCGGCAGTGATAGTTTCGTTACTACCACTATATAGTCTACCAGTTTCTGGACTAGTAATTGTTATGGTTGGCGGGATATTGTCAATTTTAATGGTGATTTTATTATCTTGGGGAGAACTTAGATTGTCCTGGTCATCTATTGCAGAAAACTTTAAAGTATAGGTATCGGAAAGAATCTTGGTGGTGTCTATCTTGCCAGTCATTACATGTTTTTTGGCATCGGTGGTGTCCACCTTAAAATCTTTAATAAAAGAAGGTTGGGGGTCCAT
>CAZTWC010000156.1:4775-8406 GCA_964617105.1 uncultured Myxococcia bacterium | reverse complement strand
AAGTTATATTTGCAGTTTTTCCTGGGGATTATTCAGGAGAAAACCGATGTTGACCTGAATATCCGGGAACTCAAGAGAGCCATAAGCGCCATGGCCCATAAGGGTGAAGTGGAGTTATTGATCAAATCGGTGGAGAAATTACTACACCATCTTTCCAATCGCGACTATATCAAGTTTGACGAGAAATATATCAAGTTGCTGATATTTTCTTATCTCTCTTTAACCAAAATGTATGTGACCAAGAGTGAGTACGAGGTAGAGGATGGTTATATCGATCTGCTGATGTTGAGACGACCTCCCTATGAGGCAAAATATCAGTTTGCCTTTGAGGTTAAATACCGGAAAAAAGGTGACATCTCCAACAAAGCCTCCGCAAAAACAGAAAAAAAGCCTGCTTCGGCCAAGAAATTGACCAAAGAGCAGGATCAAAAAAAGAAAAAACTGGAAGCCAAATACAATGAAGCCCTGGAGCAATTACAGAAATACCGGGAATCGGATGAATTTGCTTCTACAACCAACCTGAAAACCTATATCCTGATTTTCGTGGGCGACAAATGTGAGGTCTGTGAAGAGGTGGTGGACAGTAGTGATGATAAACTATCTACCCAAGGGGCATTTACTTATTGACAGTTTTTTTTTTTCATACTATCTGCTTTGGCGATAAATTTTGGTAATTACTTAATTGATCTGGAGGTGTGTATGAAAAAATCGGTATTTTGGCCTGGTGTTTGTATTCTGGTTGTGGCGATGGCTCTTTGGGCCGCCTGCGGCGGTACCAAGGTCGGCAAGGATGACAAAGATAATTCCATCGATCCCAATAGCGTTGGCACAGCCAAGATTGTCATGGCTCTTACTTCTGGAGTGATTTGCGGCGATGAAATTGTTAAGGCTCAGGTGGAAATATCCGCCGCTGACATGACCACTATCACCAAGGAGTTAACTGTTGATAAGGCGGCGGGCAAGATATCCGGCACGGTAAAGGATATCCCCTTTGGCCTGGACCGGAAATTCACCATCAAGGCCTATGACAAGGATGACAAAGTGCTTTACGAGGGGTTGGCCACCGCCGAAGTCAAGCGCAAGGAAACGGTGGATGTCAAGATTATTGCCTACTCCACCGAGCACTGCATTACAGTTGGCGATGCCAATATCAACGGCGAGTTGGTGGATCAGAATTCACTGAAGAAGGGGTTGGTTGCCTACTATCCATTCAACGGCAATGCCAATGATGAGAGTGGGAATGGTAATAACGGTGTTGAAAAGGGCGGATTGACCTACACAATCGGTAAAATTGGCCAGGCGGCTAGTTTTGATGGGGTGGATGATTATATTACATTGGGAGATCCCGCCTCGTTGAAAATTACGGGTGAGAATAATATTTCAATATCATTATGGTCTAATATCAAAACCGTAAAAGAACATCATGTTTTGAGCAGAAGACAAAGTGCCTGTAGATCTGTAGGATATTTAGTTGGATTTCGTTATTCAAATGCAAATGTACATTTCAATGGTAATAATCAGTTTGCTGATTCGGGAATACTTTTGTCGATAAATAATTGGTACTTTATCTCAATTTCTTACAATAGCAATAGTAAAATACTGACTTTCTATGTAAATGATCAAAAAATAACCCGCCAAATAAATAAATTAGGTGACCCATTGAATGTTGAATTTATGATAGGTCATTCTGGCGGATGCACGACAAGAAATTTATATCACGGCCTCATGGACGATCTCCGCATCTACAACCGCGTTCTCACCGAAGCGGAAATTCAGGTGCTTTACAAAATGGGTAGCGGCAGTTAAAGTTACTCCCACCAAATCACAACCACAAGGCAGATGTTGGCCAGTCTGTCCTGTGGCGTTTTTTATCCATCCCAGATTCCACCCGACTATTACGACATACTATCCCGAAAAGTCTTGACTAAACCGGAATGGACGCTATAATAGTCGATATGCAAAGGACACTACAGAAATATATAAAAAAAGACTTGCCCCCAGGCAAAATTGTTCTTTTGTCTGGCCCAAGGCAAGTAGGTAAAACATTCTTATCGGAGAGAATAAGCGACGATTATGAATACTTTATGTTGGAGTTATGGAAGATTGTATTCTAAGGTCCACCAGAATCACCAGAAAACTGCCTGGATAAAACGATCTGGTTGCAAGTAGACCTAGACTTAAAAACCAAAGCAAAAACAGTTAGAGGACTAATTCTCAACTCGCCAGGGAGATAATTATCGAAATAGTCGACCAATATGCTAACCTCTTCTTTGTTTTTTTGCACTAAACAAGGCCGAGAGGCCAATGTTAGCCTAAAGTTGTTTAGTGTCCCCACTCAATCGGAAATTTCCGTTAATGAATATATTTGTCTAAAATCCTGATCTGCACAGGTCATTTTCTTTCTTGGCCCATATTTAACCGTTGAAACTGGCCTCTTTTTTCACCGGTCGGCCCACAATCAAATCGCGATTTCTACTTTTTTCCATCATTCAGATGTGATTTTTCAATTGAAATTTTTTCGCTGTAATGGCAAAATACTTTTGTTATGTCGTTTGAATTTCCTATCCCCTAAATACCGGCAAAACCGAGATTATGGTAATCTGTAAAGATGAGCAGATAGAAGAGAGAGTGATTAAACACCTTAACTCCCATAGGGTTGAGGTTAAAGTAGTAAGATCTTTGGAAGAGAGTAAACGGCTGCAGCCTATCTTTCGTCCGGCCTATATTTTATCTGCAATTGATCAGAATGACCTGTAGTCAGGAATGAATAACCATATTTAGTTTTTATTAAGTTAATGTATAAATGTTTTTTATTTCTGCTAACCACTTTGATTCTATCGGGATTTACCGATTGTTCCTGCGGTGGAGGTGAATTTGTTTTTGATGGAGAAACAAAGGTTAAGACTCCTGACCAGCATGACATGTTTTTTCCGACTTCCAAAGGTGGTCACCGTTTTTTGACCTGTGAAAATTGTCATGCCGACTGCCCCTCTTTTTCCCAATCTGTCTGCACCGACTGCCACACCCATGACCCAACCAAACTTCAATCCGCCCATGCCGGTGTTGAAGACTTTGGTTTGGAAAAAGAGCCTAAATGTGAAGACAAAATCTGTCTCAAGTGTCACGCCAACGGCCTGGTTAATGGCAGTGGTTTGGATCGCAAAACTCATAGTGTCAATAACTACCCCATTGACAGTAACTCTACTCATGGTGAGGTGACCTGCTCAGAGTGTCACGGCAAGTGCCAGGACAGTAAATCCTTTATCTGCACCGATTGTCACCGGCCAAATTCACAGTATCCCAATGGCCAGCCCCATGGCGGTACCCACCTGAATCAAGTTCATAAAACTCTGACTAAGTATAATCTGTTTAGATATGAAGGCACCCCTTCAAAGTGTGAAGACAAAATCTGTATCACCTGCCATAGTAAAGACGGCTTGAATTTTTCCCGTGATAGACACACCCCTATTTTTCCTCTGGGAATTTTTACCAAACACAATCAGAGGAATGTGCCCAGGTGTGAAGATTGCCATAACCAGGGAACCTATAAAAAGTTCAGTTGTATCGATTGCCATGAACACAGTAAAAGCAGGATGGATCGAAAACATCAGGGGAAAGTTAAAAAATATGT
>CAZTWC010000156.1:0-4765 GCA_964617105.1 uncultured Myxococcia bacterium | reverse complement strand
CCTCCGCCTGTTTTGATTGCCATCCCAAGGGAAGAGAGTAGCGGTGTCTATAACTTTAAAAATAGTTACCGCTCTTTTGGCGTTTTTACTGTTTTTCCAAGTCCAGGCCCAGCCGGGAACTGATAACCAAAGTGAACTTATCAGAATTGGTGAGGTGTTGTACTCGGTTTATAACGGTGTGTTTGTTGAAATCGATAAGGGCTTTGAGGGTAAAATGTTACCTTTAAAGACCAGGGTGGTGATTAAAAGAATTAAAGGCAACCCTTCTTCCCCAAAAAAATCAAGAAAAGATGAACAAAAAGGGGGAGAGTCCCATATCCTCTTTTGCCGGATTACCCATATTCATTCCCAGGGGTTTTTGTGTGCCCAAATTGCTTCAGAGTCAGACCAAACCGTTAGTAAGTTGCCATCCGAGAATTCTATTAAAGCCAGAGCCGGGAGACATCGGGGACGGGAGAGGCCAAGGGCCATAGCCGGTGATATCGCCTACTTGTTATCCAAACCTGAGATGTTAAAAGAAAAGGAGACAAAACTATCCCAACCGGAAATGAATACCAGACAGCAGGCTGTTGAGCGGACCCAGCAACTGGAGGATAGTTCTCAAAGTTATCCGGCCAAATTTCCCCAATACCCCAAAAATTCCTATAAAGGCACTAAAATTGCCATCTTTTCTCAGAGTAGCCTCCAGCCCAGATTTATTGGAGAGTTAGGGATAAAGAGCTATTTTTATCAACTGGCGGGACCGGGAGATTTTAAAAATTTAAGCCAGGTCAAGGGCCGGGGAAAAATAGTTATACTGCCTGATAACCGACTTTTGATAAATTATTCCGCCAGATTTTCAGGCGGTCATAACCTTAAATATAATGACCCCTCTTTTTATCTGGCAGAGAACAGTATTCAGTATACCCTGAACCGGCAGTTGACCATTGAGATAGGGCGGCTCAATGGCCGTAACCATTTTTTGACCCCTCTTATCGATGGTTTTTCCCTCAGCAATACCCCCTCCAACTCCCTGGTCAAATTACCCAAAGGGGACAGTTTTATCTACCGTTTTGTGGCCGGTTTTCCAGTGATGCCCCTTACAGTAAAAAACCGGTTCTTGTCCCCTCAGACCCAGCACCCGCTGGTGGGATTGGTGTTGGGAGTAGAAAATATGGGCTGGCTGGATGATCATAAAATAGATCTGGCCAACAACATCTTCTACTCTGGTCAAGATCAGTTGTTGAAACTGTCGCAATGGATAAGTTTACTTAATGAAACCAGAGAGTTGCTGTCGGCCAATATCTATCACGCTTTTTCCCCTGACAATACCGGTTACCATCTGGAAGCAGTGGACTTATCAACCCATCTTTTGTCCCATTTCAATAGGCAGACTGGCATAAATTATGATTATAGCCTGCACTATTTTTACTATAACTACCGGCCCCCCGGCTGGGATGAGTTCGCCTCAGATCCGGCTTTGAACAACCAGATTCAGGGCCATGAACTTCTAAACCATTTTACCTATTCCCAGGGAGGAATCGGTCATCACCTATCTTTGGGAGGTTACTTTTTTCCCGGCAATCCCTATGGATTGGATTTTGAACATGATGACTGGTCCAGCCAGTTTGTGGCTTCTTACCAGATTGGCCACTCCTTCTCCTATTTGTCTCTGCCCTCCATAAGGCACTTGCTGGGAGTGGAGTCCAAGTTCCCTGGCCGGTTTCAAAACTATTCGTTATTTCAGCGGCTATCCACCCTCCGGTTTCCCTGGCATTTCAGTTTAGGGCAGCGGTTAGTGGGCACCTACTCGGAGTTGATTAGATATTTGGGCCTTAGTTACCATTTTTATGGCCAGGGGGTCTACTATTTTTCCAACCGGATCAGGGTAGGATGTTTGACCTCTGTTTATACCCGGCGGCAATCGCTTCGGCCGGTTTTGAACTTTAACCTGTTTGCGGCCAAAACCTGGTAAAGGATTAAGATGATTTCAGAGCAAATAATTTTGTTGGCTTTGGTTTCCGTCACCGCCATTATCCTGGCCATTGTGATGATAACCAGCCGGAAAAGTAGAAGAAAAAATTTGTTTAAACTGAAGAAAGCGGTGGAGCAGGGAACCGATAGAATCCCGGAAACTCTTCATCCCCATATTGACCATACCCGTTGCCAGGGGTGCGGCACCTGCACCAGGGTGTGCCCGGAAAAAGATGTTTTTGCGGTGATAGACGGTAAATCCAGGATGGTTAACGCTTCTGGCTGTATTGGACACATGATTTGCCAAAAAGAGTGTCCCTGGCAGGCCATTACTCTGGTATTCGGCACCGAAGATCTGTCGGTGCCCATTCCCCGGCAGCATAATTATCAATCCAATATACCCGGTATCTATTTGATTGGCGAAATTGCCGGAATCGGACTGATCAAAAATGCCATAAAACAGGGGCTGGCGGTTATAGATGTAATAAAGGATGATTTTTCCAGGGGGCCTGAAACCGATGAAAATGTGCCGCCCCTTTTGATCGTAGGGGCCGGTCCGGCAGGACTGGCTGCCGCCATCGCTGCCCAGATGGCCAACATCGATTTTACAATTGTGGATCAGGCCGGAACCCTGGGAGGCACGGTGGCCAACTATCCCCGGCAAAAAATAGTGTTAACCGAAATGATCAGTATTCCCACTTTTGGAAAAGTGGGCAAGAAAATTATCTACAAAGAGGAGTTGATAGAGCAGTGGCAAAAGTTGGCCGATCATTTTAATCTCCAGATCCAATATTATCATAAGATGGATCTGGTGGAGAAGGATGGTGAACATTTTCGGGCCTCCTTTAAAGTCAGTCCACCCGGCTGCTCTATAGCGCCCATTGCGGATAAGCAAATTCTGGCTCAAAAGGTGATTGTCGCTTTTGGCCGCCGCGGCACTCCCAGAAAATTAGGGGTGCCCGGGGAAAATTGTCCCAATGTCTGCTATTCCCTGATGGATGCCAGACAGTATTCAGACCAGCGGGTGCTGGTGGTGGGCGGCGGCGACAGCGGGGCGGAGGCGGTGATAGCCATCAGCGAATATGCCCGGGAAGTTAATTTTAGTTTTATGGACAAAAAACTGGTGATACCCAAACAACCCAATATCCAGGCAGTGGAAAAGTTAGCCGCAGAGGGAAATGTAACTCTATGGTCCAGTTCCCAAGTGGTGTCTATTGAGGAGGACCGGGTTAAACTCAAGGTTGATGAGAAAGAGGTTGAGATAGATAATGACTATATTTTGGTTTTAATAGGGGGGGAACTGCCCTTTGGGATTCTGGAAAAATCGAAGATTAAATTTGACTGGCACTGCGGTAAACCGATAGGAGAGGAAAAAAAGTGAACCTTTGTTCCCTTTTTAAAATATTTTTTTACGGTTTCCTGGTAATTGCTCTTCCTGGAGTTGTTTACGGTCAGATTTTTTCGCCGGGAAAATTGTCATCGCCCCACCAGCATTTAGAGGGGCTGAAAAACTGCAAAAAGTGTCACCTTGCCAATCGCAAGAGCCGGTTTAAACAACTGTGTCTGGATTGCCATCAGCCCATTAAGGAGAGACTGAAAAACCGGCGGGGTTTTCATGGCCAGAAAAAGGTTCGGCAAAAACAGTGTCAGCAGTGCCACCATGAACATCAGGGGTTGGATAACCAATTGATAAAGTGGCCGCCTGGCGGGGATAAAAAGTTGTTTCCCCATCAGGAAACCGGCTTCTCTTTGCGCCGTGCTCATAAAAAAGTTGAATGTCAGACCTGTCACCAGCCTGGAATGATAAGTGATGCGGGGGTCAGGGACTGGCTTAAAAAATACCCAAAAAAGATTACCTATCTGGGGTTAAAAGTATCTCAATGCCAGGACTGCCATTTTGATGAGCACCGGGGTCAATTTGGCGATAAAAAGTGTGAATCCTGTCATAATCAGGAGAAGTGGCAAGATACTCCCGGATTCAGCCATGATCAAACCAGATATCCTCTTACCGGGGCCCATAGGAAACTCAAATGTGAAAAATGCCATCTTCCCCAGAAAGATAAAAATATCTATCCATCTGCCGCCAAAGGGCAGGGGACCAAAGGAGATTCAAAAACAGTAAAATTCCGGGACCAGCCCCGGAAACAGCAGTATTTATTGTATGGACCCATGAAGTACAATAACTGCACCGACTGCCATAAGGATGTTCATGCCAATAAATTTGGCCAGAATTGTAAAAAGTGCCACAATACCACTTCCTGGGCCCGGGTAAAATTGCCCCAGGGGGAGTTGGCCATGCACCAAAAAACCAAATTTCCTCTAAAGGGATTGCACCGAAGTGTAAAATGCAAATCCTGTCACGCCCTTAAACCAAATGGGGAGTTAAGGACCAAAGGGCGTAAATATAAACGCTGCCGGGACTGCCATGATGATGCCCACTTTGGGCAGTTGAATAACTATACCCAAAAGGGAGATTGCAAGTTTTGCCACAGTGTGGAGGGCTTTGCTCCGGCCCGGTTTGATTATAAACGGCACAATGAGCTGTCCCGCTTCAAACTGGAAGGCGCCCACCTGGCAGTGGCCTGCAATAAATGTCATTTTGCCAACCCCAAAAGGTTTAAAGCCAGGCTGAATCTCAAAAGATTGCGTTTTTTAAAGAGAAAAAAGCGGAAACCTCTTTTCAATTATTCCACCTTAAAGTTTCCTGACCAACTGCTGGATAAACCTTGCAGCGGCTGCCACCCAGATCCGCACCAGGGCAGGTTTGCAGCAAAATATAAGGATTGTTCCCAGTGTCACAATCAAGAGGATT
>CAZTWC010000155.1:0-8460 GCA_964617105.1 uncultured Myxococcia bacterium | reverse complement strand
CACCCATACCGCAGGCACGCCAGCCCTTCACAACGGGGTGCTCTATGTGGGTGATAACAACCATGTTCAACCCTCTGACCGGTTTAAAATCTATGCCCTGGACGTGAACAAATGCCAGGGAAAAAAAGGTTATATAGATGGAGAACTCCACAACCCCGGTCCAGACCGCTGCCTGAAATGGAGTTTCCAGATGGGCAACGGCACTGGGATTGGCAACTATCCGGTGGTGGATGAAGAGGGATATTTGTATGTGAATTCTAATGACGGCTATCTCTATGTTCTGGATCCGCAGGCCTGTGACGCGGTCAATATGGAAGGCAACTGGAGCCATAAAAGTGGTGTGACATGTAATTTTGAAGACAACAATGATACCTGGCAATGCATTTACAATCCCCAAGCCCAAAAAACCCCCTGGGGTTGTGTGCTCAAAATGATCAAAAACCGTAGTCTCAACACCGCCTCTCTTTTTGAAATAAAAAATTATGCCCCTGCCCTCTCCAAAGATGGGGCTTTACATTTTATACGCGACCTCAACACCGGTCCCTTGCCTGGCCAACATTTTCGCAACCCGACCGCGTATAGAAGATATCCAGACCTTACCTCTCGCTGGGGGATGGGCGGTGCCTGGCAATGGGAAAACAATGTTAAGACTTTACTGGATATAAACAACAACCCTTTTGGACCAATTATCGATCCCTGGGGGATTATTTACTATATTAGTTCAAACCGAATCTGGTCTGACAATGGTGAGGCACACTTTGATTCCCAAATAGACCATCCTTGTGGCAGTCACAGCGTCCCGGTTTTTGGGGTGGATGGATATTTCTATTGCCATCAGGGAGCATATTTTAAAGGGTACAATATCTACGGCAAGCAACTATGGTCTTTGGAAACCGGTAAGTGGGACGGTGGTCACTTCCCTGGAGCCTATGGTAATTACGGTTGGAGAATTGCCCCTATCATCGGCAAGGAAAACACCATCTATCACTGCGCTGGCGCTCTATACGCCCTTGATCCTGGCGCCTGTGCAGCGACCAATATCCACAATAACCATATTCACAAAGATGGCCGGGTGTGCACGGGTGATGGAACCGGACCTTACAACTGTGAATGGAAACCCCAGGAAAAACTCCTACCCCCGGGATGTATTAAGTGGACCATTGACACCTGGTGCCAAAATGTGCTTTTGGGCGATGATATGATGATCTATGCCACCTATGGCCACAACCATTTCTTTAAAGACAAAGGCGCCGGTGTGTACGGCATCGACACCCGCAATTGTCAACAGGGCGCTCATATTGATCCCAACACTGACACATCTGGTTGTATAAAGTGGAAAAGCCGCTCCCAGTTCAATCCTACCGGCACTCCCCTGCTCGGGGATCATAATTTGTATGTTGGTGGTGAAATAAATGGGACCAACAAAATCTATGCTTTTACAGCGGGAAGTAAATATGATACCACCGATTCTCCCTGGCCCCGGGCCACTGGCAACATACGCAATACCGGGGAGGTAAAACTGGCGGTCAATCATAGAGGTCAATCCAATCTTCGCTATGATATCACCACTGGATTAACCTGGTGGCATTGCGGACAAGGTGTAAATTGCGCCGCTACTAACTGGCATAATGCCAATGCTGTTTGCCAAAACAGCAATATCTCAGGTATGGACTGGCGGATGCCATCGGTGTTTGAACTGATGGATGTGCTGGGTGACTGCAAATTGCAGGAAAACGGAAATATCAAGTGCCGCACCTGCAACCAGAGCGCCAAGTGTTCTCAACTGTTTAGCCCCAACTACCCCGGTTTTTTCTGGTCAGGCAATGATGACCCCTCTGACACTAACCGGGCTTATGCCGTGTTTTTCGACCATGGTCATGTAGAGGGCCAGTCGAAAACCTCCACCGCCCAGGTTGGCACCTGTGTCAACGGTGATGGAGTGTTGGATCGCCGCGACTACACTGCCATCGATCTGGTTAACGGACTTTTATGGACCAAACTGGCGGCGTTTGTCAATGGCAAAACCATCTTTGACTGGCACAGTGCCAACAATTACTGCCGCAATCTGACCTTTTCCAATCATCACGGTATGCAAGGCTGGCGATTACCTTTTAAACATGAGTATGAGAAACTTTTAGACTGTAGTCATGGTTTGTGCAATATCTGCAGCCAGGGGCGTTGTAAAAAAATCATTGACCGCAAAGAGGAAGGACCGGATATAATGTGGGCCCTGGATGATAGTGGGCCCTATGCCTTTTCGGTAGATATTGAAAAAGCGTTATTTAAAAGCAATCCCAAAGGGAACGACTGGGAAGTTGGAGCCCGGTGTGTGCAAGATCTCTCCTGCCGGGCTTCTTACCATGGCGGTCTGGTATGGCAGGATTCAAACCAGGGCAGCATGACCTGGACCAATGCCAATAACATCTGCAGCAACCTTGAACTCTGTGGTTTTGACGACTGGCGGTTACCTGAAAAAGCTGAATTTATGGGAGTTTTCGGAAACTGCGAACCAGGCCTGACCACTGATGGCAGTGGACAGGCTGGAAACTGCGACCGCTGCAGCCAGAGTTCCGCCTGCACCCATATCTTCACAGCTGACAACCAAAACCCCTACTGGACCGGCACCAGCACCTCTTTCACCAATAATCACTGGGTAGCACGGCCCAACTCCATCAACAATCCCAACAAAAGCGAACTCTATATCGTACCAGACCATATCATGCACGAAGTGCGCTGCGTAAGAGATAGATAGGATAAAAAAAAGCCCCTGCTATCATCACAATAACAGAGGCTTTTTTTATTTCAAGGTCGTCGAGAGTGGTGCAGATACTAGGCGCTCAAAACTATTTAACCGCAGG
Organism: uncultured Myxococcia bacterium; assembly: GCA_964617105.1. Taxonomy (GTDB): domain Bacteria; phylum CAZTWC01; class CAZTWC01; order CAZTWC01; family CAZTWC01; genus CAZTWC01. Next base: position 5,602 of record CAZTWC010000155.1, on the reverse strand, counting down.
CGTATATATAATACGTCGAGGATTAAATAGTTTTGGGCAACAACGTAGATGCGCCGCTATCGATGCCCGCATATATTATATTAGACGCAGCCGGTGGGTTTAGGCAACCCAGCCAACTTACAAGCACCCTTAGCCGGTCCACTGGGGAACAGCTCATATACTTTTTTCAGGTTGCAACCGCTCTCTTTACAGAGTTTGCGGATCATGGGAGCAATACCGAACTGCAAGTAATAATTGCGGATATAGTTGATCACTTTCCAGTGCTCATCAGTCAACTCATCCACGCCTTCTGTGGTAGCCAGAGCGGCAGCCACTTCTTCATTCCATTTATCCACTTCTTGAATAAAACCATCCTCATCAACTTCGATACTGACATTACCGTGTTCAAAAATAGCCATTTCCATACCTCCTTATAATTGGTTTGGCAAAAAATAAATAATATAATACGAAAATAAAAACTATAAAACCATGTCTATGAATCCGCAGGGGCAGTTCTCTGCGCATTTTTTACACCCCTGACAATACTCCAGTTTAAAGCGGTAATCCTCTTTAATATCCATAGGTTTAAGCACCGCGTTATCCTGGCAGTAATTGAAACAGTTACCACACTTGAAGCATTCACCGCAACTGAGGCAGCGGATGGTTTCTTTCATGGCCTGATCAGCGTTAAACGTTGCAGATACCTCGGTTACCAGGTTGTCAAACCGTTTTTCAACTGCCAACTCTTCGATTTGAACCCGCGCCTTTTTCTCATAGTGAGGCAAGTACATCTTGTCGTAGGTAATTTTAGGTAATTTTGTCCTTTTGGATTTCTCATTCTGTTTTATGCTATCATCTATAGATACTGCTGCTTTGCGGCCATGAGCAATAGCCTGAATTACGGTATCCAGGTTAACTACATCACCGCCAGAATAGATATTGGAATCTTTATCCAACAGAGTTTTAAAATCCTCATCCACCTTTATCCAGTCGCGCCCTTCACGTAAAGTCTCAAAACCGGTAAAATCCGGCGCCTGGCTAATAGCCGGGATAATAATGCTGGCATCCAGGTCAAACTCAGAACCTTCGATGGGCACCGGACGCCGCCGCCCGGAGGAGTCTGGTTCTCCCAACTCCATTTTAATACACTTCATTGAAGTGGCTCTATTGCCATCAGTGTACATCGAAATCGGAGTTGCTAAAAAGTGGAACTTTACCCCTTCCTCTTCAGCAGCCTTGATCTCATGTGCATCAGCTGGCATCTCATTTACAGTACGCCGGTAAAGTAAGGTCACCTCTTTGGCCCCTAGCCGTTTGGATACTCTAACTGCATCAATGGCTGTATTGCCGCCACCAATTACCACTACATTATTACCAACATCTACCTCTTGATCGGAATTTATCCGATTAAGAAACTCGATACCGTCTATTACATTTTCAGAATCATCGCCATCGATTCCCAATTTGCGACCAGTATGAGCACCGATACCGACATAAACGGCCTGATAATCTTTCTTAAGATCCTCCAGAGAGATATCCTTACCAACTTTTGTATTGCATTTGATCTCCACGCCAAGTTCAGCGATACGGGCTATCTCAGCATCCAAAATATCAGCTGGCAAACGGAAACGGGGGATACCATAACGAAGCATACCGCCGGTTTTGTCAAAAGCCTCGAATACGGTGACTTTGTAACCGAGGCGGGCTAACTGATAAGCACAAGAGAGACCGCCCGGGCCGGAACCGATAACCGCAATTTTCTCATCTCTCTCTTCGTCAGTGAGTTTCTGGAGTTTCCAGTTTTGTTTAATGCTATAGTCGCCAATAAAGCGTTCCATAGCGTTGATGCTCACTCGCTCATCCACTTCCTTGCGATTACATTCAGATTCGCAGGGATGGGGGCATACCCGACCACAAACCGAGGGAAAGGGAGTTTTGGTCACAAACTCCTCCCAGGCTATCTTTATCGAGTCCTCCATAGTCCGCTCATACATTTCGCTCTGTCCGATAGTGGTCAGCATGTGTCTAATTTTATTGTTATTGGGACAATCGCTTCCACAGGGAGGCATCTTGTGAACATATCTTGGCCTATAGGGAGAAGTATCCCCGGAACTACCAGATGATGCCGAACCGCCGCCTCTACGCCGTTTCTTTTTCTTTACTATTTTTGCCATCTTTTCTCTACCTCGTCTTAGTTAGTGCCCAAGAACCCTCTGCTGCAAATTCGTGACCAGGTGACTTCTCGGACGGAATCTAGTATTACTAATACAATCCCTAATCTAATAAGTTATAATTTATTTTTATAAGCTTTTTCCACCAAAGCAGAAGCCCAATTCTTAGCACCTTTGGCATGCAAATGGGAATAGGTGGCAAAAACATTTTTTCTTACCAACCCATCATGTCCATTTATCCTGTTTTGTCCTGGAAAACAACCTTTTCCCCGCTCAACCTGAAAAGCACATTCCACTTCATCCTGGCTACTAGTTATATAGGTATAATGAAATTCATGTCCCTTAAAAACCGTTCCTTTGGTAAAAAAGGGATTTTCCTCCCCTACTTTGAGCCGACTATAGCCATGTCCTTGCGGTTTACTTTTGCCAACCATATCTATTGGGAGAACCTGAGCCATCCGGTAATTACATTGGTTCCACTCTACCTGTCTGGCCAGATAAATAAGCCCTCCACATTCTGCATAAACCGGTAAACCTCTTTCTACTGCATCCCGAATTGAACCAAGAAGACTATGATTTTTGGATATCTCCTCTAAATATAACTCGGGAAATCCTCCTCCGATTATTAACAGGTCTGTATTTTGCGGCAATAGTTTTTGGTTGAAAGAAGAGATATATTTTATTTTTGCGCCGCAACTCTCTAAGGCCTGCAAATTTTCTGGATAGTAGAAACTAAAAGCCCGGTCCCGAATAATAGTTACATTTACCGGTTCCCTGCTTACCATCTCCTTTTTGGCGACAATATCAATTTTAGACCTTTTAAACTCAATTACAGGTGCGCTATTGGCGATATCCTTTACCTGTGACAAGTTTATATTGTCGCTTACCGTCTTTAAAAACTGTGCCAGCCCCTGGTAATTTGCAAACTCATCTGGAGTAACCAGTCCCAGGTGGCGTTCGGGCAACAGATTTCTTTTTAGCCTGGGTATGGCTCCCACTACCTTCACCGGACAATATTTTTCAATTGACTCGGTTATCACTCTTTGGTGACGATTGGTAGCCACATTGTTCAATATTACTCCCCGGATATCCACATCCGGGTCTAAATTAAGGCAGCCTAAAACAATAGCCGCCACTGTCCTGGTCACCTTGGTGACATCAACCACCAAAATTACCGGTGATTTTAAAAGTTTGGCCAACTCAGCAGTGCTATAAGAACCTGCCGAATCCATTCCATCAAAAACACCCCGATTGCCTTCAATTAGGTTGAAACCATTGGTCAGGGCATTCTCTTCAAAAGAGTTTTTTACCCCCTCCGGCTCCATTAAATAGACATCCAGGTTGATACCCTGGCCATCAGCCGCCCAACCAAGCCAAGCGGCATCGATAAAATCGGGGCCTTTTTTAAAGGCACTTACTTTGTTCCCCTGTTGACGTAAGGCATTAATTACCGCCAAAGTCGCCAGGGTTTTTCCCGAATCGCCTCGCAAACCGGCAAAAACAACTCGTGGATAATTCAATGCCCTTTCCTTAACCCAAATAAACTTGCTCTCAAACGACCCATTAGTCGTTTGCGGCCCCTTCCCTATGAGGAACCTCAATAAAACTACCGCCAAAATAGGTATAAACCAAGCGTCCACCATCGATAAGTTGCCTGATGGATTTTTTACAGTCCGCCTTGTTTACATTACCTTTGCCATAGTATTCGATCATGGCCTTGATAATATCCATTTGCTTGTATTTTTTTTGTCCAGCGTCCCTCTCCACCATCTTGAAGATAGTTTCCGCCAATTCTTCAGTGTTCATTTTTTTCTCCACTTATAAAAACTGTCCCCAGTAACTGGGGACAGTTTAAAGTTTGAAGCGCCGTTATCGCAACATCCCTAAAGGGATCACCTTCGGCGTCAGTAGATGCGCCGCTATCGACGACCGATTATTCACGATCAAAAGTCTGGTGAGCGGAACGCTTAAACGTCCACCCAGCAAACCGGTAATCATCAACATGATACTTGGTAAACTCGATGCCGGTCATCTTGAAAAAACGCGGCCAGCCGATACGATCAATCCACTCTCCGACACGCTCATATTTCCGGGCATCGTCTTTATAAACCTCAACAATATTCTTTACCGCGTCAACAACTTCGGGCCAACGAGGCGGATTGTTGGGGATAAAGGGGATGGCCAGTTTGGAGAACATTGGTTCGGAACGGGCGTTAGAAACCTTGCCGCCTACCCATATTGAGACACCATCGTTCAATGGGTCATTGAGGGGCATGGCCGGACAAACAGTGTAGCAGTTGGCGCAGAACATGCAGTTCTCTTCCAATACTTCCACTGTAGGTTTGTCGTCAACAGTTGTGGGTCTGATGGCCGCGGTGGGACAAGAAGCTATCAATGTAGGAATCTCACACTCATTTTTCATGCGCTCATGATGCACCTTTGGCATCTTACGGTGAATACCCAAAATAGCAATATCAGAGCAATGAACCGCACCACACATATTCAGACAGCAAGCCAGGGCTACCCTGGTTTTTGCCGGAAGGGTCATGCCTGTAAAATACTCAGACAAATCATCCATCACAGCCTTGACAATACCAGAAGCATCGGTGGCTGAAGAGTGACAGTGAATCCAACCCTGAGTGTGGACGATATTGGAAATAGCGTTGCCAATGCCGCCTACAATGTAGCCGTTGGCTTCGATATCTTTTATTAAAGGATCGACATTGTCCGGGTCGGTCACCAAAAATTCTACGTTGTTACGGCTGGTCCATCTTAGATGGCCTCCGCTGTATTTGTCGGCCAGATCAGCCGCCCAACGCATGGTCTCGATGCTAATCAACCTGGGGGTGCCCATGCGCACCGAATAGAGTTTGTCGCCGCTTTCAGCGGTATGTACCAAAACTCCCTGCTTGGGAACTTCATGATACTTCCATTTACCATAGTTCTTTTTGATTATTTCCGGTAAATACTGTTCAAAATGCGGGGGTCCTATATCAGTAATTCTTTCAGCCATTATTTCCTCCTAAATGGACTTTTTTATTATATTTTTGCCAATTGGCAATTCATTGTAATTCAAATACCTACTTTTTTTGTAAAACAAATAGATTCTTGCTGATATCTATTCCTCATCATCCTCTTCGTAAAACTCTTCGTAAAAGATGTAGGGATTATCTCTAGGTTGGCTGACCATCTCGGGGATAGGATCCATCTCAACATCTTCCAGGAAATTACCCATGCCTATACGCTGAATAAACTCACCAATCCGCTCTCTGTTTTTACCCTCTTCGGCCCAGTAATCGATAATATTGTCGATCATTTCGAGAAATTCCTCATAAGGAGACTCTACCTTCATGAAGGGTACCAACACCGAAGAAAGCAAAGCGCCTTCCATGATGGGGGCTTTGGCGCCTATTAGGATTTGGACTCCGGTGTCAGTGCCAGGTCTTAAGGCT
>CAZTWC010000154.1:1072-8482 GCA_964617105.1 uncultured Myxococcia bacterium | reverse complement strand
TTTAAACAGTTTTTGGCCAGTTAACATCTCCCACAAAACAATTCCGGCTGCAAAAAGATCCGATCTGCTGTCCAGGTCATCTCCACGGGCCTGCTCAGGAGACATATATCCACTCTTGCCCTTTAACATCCCGGCAACTGTCAAGGAGATATTGGAAGCAGCCTTGGCTATGCCAAAATCGGTAATCTTTACCTCTCCCTGATAAGAGATCAGGATATTAGGGGGACTGATATCCCGGTGGATTATCCCCAGGTTCTTATTCTTTTCGATAATTTCATGGGCATAATTTAGGCCTTTTAACACTTCAGTTATTAAAAAGGCACACAATTGATGAGGAATTTGACCTTGTAATTGTTCTGCTCTTTGCACCACTTTGCGCAGATCCTTGCCATCTAAATAACTCATAGTGATGTAATAGGAGTTTTCTATTTTGCCAAAATCGTGCACTTGAACAATATTGTTGTGACTCAATCGGGAAACCAACCTGGCTTCATCAATGAACATATTAACAAAAGATTCATCCTCAGAGAGATGGGGTAAAATCTTTTTTATGGTGCAGGTTTTTTCAAAACCCATATCTCCCACAAAAGATGCTCGAAAGATCTCAGCCATCCCACCACTGGCAATCTTTTCGTGTAATATATATTTGCCAAATTTTGTCATTGTAGACCTACCTGGCGACAAAATAGATTGTTAAAAATTCTATCGGTTTCAATATCATGCTCTTTTCCAGGTTTAAAGATAGTCATAAACACTGGATACCCAATATTGGTAACCTCTTTTACAAAAGATGGAATATATCCGGTGGGCTCCAGTTCACCTTTGATATCTCCACTTTGATCGTTACCACTGCTTTTAAACTGAAAAATATCTTCCATCATATAGTTGTGGTTTTCATCTAGACCCAATACTTCTGAAATGTGAGTTATCTTACGGGAGCCATCATTGAATCTGGAGGTTTGGATAATAATCTCTATGGCCGAGGCAATCTGAGTTTTTAAAGCGTAATGGGGCAACTCCACCTCTGACATCAGAGCCATGGTTTCCAAACGATGCAAAGTGTCGGTAGGATAGGTGGCATGGGTGGTAGACATGGACCCTCCGTGTCCAGAAGTCATCGCCTGAATCACATCCAGAGCCTCTCCGCCCCGAATCTCGCCAATCACTATCCTGTCGGGCCTCAACCTCATGGCTGATTGAAAAAGATGGCGGATAGTTACTTTGCCGCGCCCCTTTGGGTCTCCAGGCTGAGTCTCCATATTGATCACATGGGGTTGAACCAATTGCAACTCGGTTGTATCTTCAATAACAATAATTCTCTCCCTGGCCGGAATCATCGATGAAATCACATTTAGCAGGGAGGTTTTACCTGAACCTGTGCCGCCCGATACAATGATATTTTTTTTTAGTTTTACCACCTGGTCTAAAAAAATGGCCCCTTTTTTACTAATAGATCCATAATCCAACAGTTTTTCAATAGTCAACTTCTCTTTGGAAAACTTCCGAATAGCCATGTAAATGCCTTTACGGGAACAAGGGGGGATAACCACATGAACTCTTGAACCATCGGGCAGCCTGGCATCCATCCGGGGCTGCTCCGGTTTAATGGTTTTTCCCACATATTGGGCAATATTTTTTACTGCCGCCATCAGTTGATCTGGATTGTCGAATTTACTGTCTGTAATTTCTAGTTTTCCGCCTCTCTCTATATAAATCTCTTGTTCGCCATTGATCATCACCTCAGAGATGGCGTCGTCAGATAAATATTGGCCAATGGGTAATAAAAGTTCCTTCAGGGTATTAGCAAAAATATGGCGGGGGATCTCAGCCATGGTTAAATCCTTTTCACTTTAATAATTGGTTCAATTTTTGGTTGGCAAATCGATACCATTTATGCTGTTTATCCGGGTACATCTTCATTATAAATTTCAATTGTTTTTTAGCAAAACTGATATCTTTCAGTTTTTTAGCCTGATAAAATCCCAACTTGTAACGCCTGGTCAAAATCTCTAACTCATTGGCAGCAGTTTGCTGCAACTTATTGATCAAATCGATAAAAGGGACTCTATCGAGATCCTGCAAAACTATTTTTTCCACTCGCGTTAAAAGACTTGCCTTAAAATTTAGCCGCAAAATCTGGGTAAGTTCTTCAGGGTTGAAAAATAATTTGCTTTTGATTTGGTCAATCTGGTTATATGCTTTGATATCCAACAACGATTTCAAACTATCCAAAGAGTTTTTACCAGCATATCTTAACAGATAGACGCTGTTTATATCTGATATTGGCGGACTTGGAGTATCTTTGGGCGGCTTAACTTTTTGCAGTTTGAGCGACTCGGTCAAGTAGGCCCTGGCTCGCTTTAGGTGTTTTATAGATTTATAAAGATTGTCTGGAGCCAAATCTCTATTTTCAAATTTACTTTTCCCCTGGTTATAGTTTTTTAGCGCCTTTTTAAGGCAATCTTTGCTTAAAGAGCATTCAACCTTGATTTCTGGTGCAGATACAACAACTTTCTTGTTTATCACTCTTTGAACAGTTGATACCGCAATATCACTTTTTGAACGCCCCCCTTTTTTAATATAAATAGCCAATTTTAACCCCGCCACCACCAAAATAATTATGATTACGGTCAACAAGATTGGATTTATTCGTCTGGTCTTGGTTGGTTTTGATCTATCCTGGGTATCAGGGCTCTGTTCAACGGAACTACCGGGCTCCAGGCCTGCACTTGGGCTAACGGAACTATCAGACTCTGATCCAGAACTCTGCCTATAGATATGGGTAGATTCAGCATTATCATCATTACCGCTCAAAAAAACCAAAGTTATGGGACCAATTCTTATCTTATCCTGATTGGTTAGAAGATTTGGCTTTTCCAGTTTGTGCCCGTTAAGAATTATCGGATTGGTACTATGGGGATTTGGTATTAGCAAATACTGTTCACGTTCAAATTGAATAGTAAATTGATGCCGTGAAATAGTTGGGTCATCAATTACCAGATCTGCCGTTGTATCACGCCCGGCTTTGACAATATTATCCTCAAACAGATATTTTTTTTCTTCGGATGGATATTGAACTATTATTTCAAACATATTTAAACTATTCTTGGTTGATTTTTGGTGACTTTCTTGTGTTTACCCCTAAAATAAACTGCCAGTAGAACAAGACTTGATAATCATTGAATTGAACAAAACCAAAAAAAGCGCCCCAAAAATAAACATCAAAGGCCCTAAAATGATTACTGATGCCTGACCTGCTTTCTTTTCCGCGGACTGCATCCTTTTTAACTGAATGGCTTCTGCCTGAATTTTGATTACCGGCGCAATGGGATTGCCTAGTTTTTCCGCCTGGATAATTGCTCCCACCAACAATTTAATATTGTTGCTGGGAATCCGACCAGCCATATTTTCCAGAGCCTCTTTCCGGGTTTTTCCCAACTGTACTTCGTGTAAAACCAGGGCCAATTCCTCTCTCAGCGGATCTCCAGAGGTTTCCGACTTTTCCACATACTTGGAGATGGATGAAAGAAAGTCTAACCCTGCCTCCATGCACAGAACTATTAAATTCATAGCATAGGGTAAATATTTGTTAATCTTTTTTACTCTCTCATTAACAGTTTCCACCAGCCACATATTGGGTAAAAACAGGCCAATAAAAAAACAGACTATTAGAGAACTAACCATTACCTGGCCTTTTATAGTTATAGTAAAATAGAAACCAATTAAAGCCACGGCAATAGCGATTATCTGGCAGAGCCCTATAAATTCATTAGGGTTAAAGGCGCCGGGATTTCCAGCGTGCTGCAACGTAAGCCGCAAGAATTTTTTATACTTCTTCAACTTAATCTTTTGATTATAATAGGCTAATGTCGCAACAACCGAAAAAACTACTCTTGATAGCTCCTCTTTTTGCAGTATCTTCTCTCTTTTATGAAAAAGATATCCATGTTCTGGATTGATGCTGATCTCCGGCACAAAAGCCAGGGTAAAAAGGATTATTGCCACAAAAATTAATAGCAATCCAATAGGTAAAAGCAACTCAAATGACATGTAGTTTTTTCTCCACAAATTCTAATCAACAAGCAGGATTGACCTGTTGTAGGGCTTACAATTCAAAACGTTTATTCAAATATCAATGGTAGAAACCTTTCTTATTAAAAAGATGCCAGCACTTTCCAAAGCCACAATGATACCCAATAATAGATAACCATAATTAGTGGTGAAAAGGGGTTTTATCATGTTTTCATCTAAAAAATATAGGGCTATGGCCAGGCCGATTGGCAAAAGTCCCATTACCCATCCCTGCATCTTTCCCTCCGCAGTTTTACTTTCTATCAAACCCTCCAGGCGATTTATTTCCCTTAAAGTATAGGCAATCTCCTCCAATATGGTGGGAATATTACCTCCGGTGGTGCGGCCAATGGTCAAAGCGGTTATGGTTAGATTCAAGTCCGGACTCTTCATTCTTTCTGCCATTTTCAACAGGGATTGATCCAGGTTGTAGCCCAGATGATACTCTTTAATCAGCAGAGAAAATTCCTGGGAGATAGGTGGCGGCATATTTTCTGCTACGGTTCTAAAACCCTCTATTAAGGTTGGCGTGGCTTTTAAGGTATTAGCCATAGTTACCAAAGAGTCTTGCAGTTGCTGATTGAATAATTTACGCCGATTCTCAAGTTGTATTTTTAGAAAAAGAGGAATTGACAGATAACCGAAAAATGCAAAAATTATTGACAGAGGTATAGAGGTCACCAGATTTTTACCCAGAAAAAAACCAATAAACATTAACGCCACAATTATTGACAGGTGGACAAGTAATATTTTTGAGGCTGGAATTGACCAAAAAAGGAGTTTTAAGTGCGGGGTGTATTGGTTTAAATATCGTTGAGAATAATCTTTCACCAAATTATTCAACGGTCCATTAACCGCAACACAGACGGATAATATAGCCACAAAAATAAGGGCAATCCCCAGATAGAGAAACAAACTTATTGGCATAATATTTTACCCATCACAAATAATCACCCTGGTTCACCAGGCCCATTACCACAAAATCATTAATAAAGGAGGGCAAATAGCCGGTGGTCATAAATTGACCAATCACCTTGCCTTCAGGGCTTGTGCCTGTCCTCTTGAAGAGAAAAATGTCCTCCATGGTTATAACACCAAAATCATCCAGCCCAACCACTTCGCTAATATTGGTTATCTTGCGGGAGCCATCTGAAAAACGATTTTGCTGAACAATAATATGCACAGAAGCGGCTATCTGTTCCCGAATCGCTTTTACCGGAATATCCATGCCGCTCATCAACACCATAGTTTCAAGTCGATTTATCGCCTCCAGAGGGGAATTGGCATGCAAAGTTGTCAAAGAACCATCGTGACCAGTATTCATAGCCTGAATCATATCAAACGCCTCTCCACCACGACACTCACCAACTACAATCCGATCGGGCCTCATGCGCAAAGCATTTTTTACCAGATCTCTAATGGTAAACTCGGCTCGCCCTTCCAGGTTTGGCGGTTTGGTTTCCATGCAAACCACATGCTCCTGCAGAAGTTGCAATTCAGCGGAATCCTCAATAGTAACAATTCTCTCCTGTTGAGGAATAAAGGATGAAAGAACATTGAGCAGAGTGGTTTTGCCGCTCCCAGTGCCGCCCGAAATAAGAATATTCTTTTTGGCTTTAACCGCTCTTTCTAAAAATTTGGCCATCCTGGGGGTGAGAGCACCAAAATCGATCAAATCATTAATTTGCAAGGGTTTGGATGAGAATTTTCTGATGGTAATACAGGGGCCTTTTAATACCAGGGGCGGAATCACTGCATTAACTCGGGAGCCATCCTTTAAACGAGCATCTACCAGGGGAGAACTCTCATCGATCCTTTTTCCGAGAGGGGTAACAATCCTCTCAATCACCGCCAAAACAGCCTCTGGAGAGGTGAATTTTTTTGCCACTTTTTCGATACGCCCTTTACGCTCAATATAGATATGATGGTGATCAACCACCATTATTTCGCTCACCGAGTCATCATGTAAAAGATCCTCTAAAGGACCCAGCCCCAGGGCTTCGTCCAAAATCTCTTTATGTAACTCTTCCTGGTCAATATGCGGAGGGATAATTTGCTGTTTTTGTTGGATAATTTCAGTTAGTTTCAGCCCCATCTCCTGACGAAAATCGGGATTGCTTAATTTGCGAAAATCCAGTGTTTGCAAATCAAGGTATTCCAGCAGAGTAGAGTGGAGGACTCTTTTTAATTCCACCAATTGATCTACTTCTTCTCCGGGCTCAACTGATCTGGTTTCAACTGGTTCCGATGAGCATATATCTGTTTGATGCAGATTAGGAATATTGGTTTTTTGATCTTCAGACACCGGCATAAAACAAATAAGGAAGGTGTCTATCTTGAATTGCTGACCAGGAGCAATCATGGTGTCTTTGGTTAACCTCTTTTGGTCAATAAAAATACCGTTACTGCTTTGGTCATGAAGGGAAATTGTCTGTTCATCAAGAAAAAGTACCTTACCGTGCAAGCGAGAAACGCCTTTGCCCTGGAGCACTATATCATTTGAATCAAGGCGGCCAATAGTGATTGAACGTTTGTTCACTATTTGTGTAACAACCTGTTGATTCTCTTCGGAAATTATAACAACCTGAAAAAGATCAGTCATTTTTCCCCTTGCTGCTCCCTTAAGATTTTTTTTATCTTGGAAACATTATTTTTGCTGGTAGCGGAAATTACTCTGGGGGTAACAAAAATCAATCCCCTGGCTTGGTTGTGTTGTGAGTTTTCAGCACTGAAAAAATACCCTAACAGAGGGATATGGTGAAAAGCCGGCCATCCTTTGGTAAAATCGGAATCCACTTTTTTTAACAAGCCCCACAGGGCGATGGATTCACCAATCTTTAAGTTTACCGAAGTTGTCACACTGTTTTTGACTAGGCTGGGCACAGATTGTACTATCATTGCATTGTCCAAAGAACTCACCTCTGCATTGAGGTCCAGGTGGACATTGCCATAAACATCCACTCTGGGGGTTATATTCATAATAGTGCCATAGGGAAAAGTCTCAACGCTGGCCGAACCAGTGCCGGCCACTGGAATATTCAGTTGACCGCCGGCCTGATAAGTGGCCTTTTTGCCGCTTTCCACCACCAGGGTATTGGTGTCGTGGACAGTAGCCTTGCCCTGCATCACCAACATATTCAGTTGAGGCATCAGTTCAAACACAATAGAATATGATAAATTGGGGGAATTTTTTTTCTTGTCATCATTGGAGATAGTCCCTCCAAGTGCTCCATAACCCTTGGCTGTCAAGGGTGATCCCCAATTTATTCCCATATTATGGCTGTCCTGGTCGCGAATATCCACAGTGGTCAAGATAAGTTCCACCATGGTTTTTTGGGT
>CAZTWC010000154.1:0-1034 GCA_964617105.1 uncultured Myxococcia bacterium | reverse complement strand
AATTGACCGCCAAATAGCGAAGCCACCTTGTTTACCCTGGCCAGATCAGCCTTGCTCTTGACAAATCCATCCAAAACCACCTTTACCCCTATCTTTTTTACCGCAATGCCGCTTATACCAGCCAACAATTGCTTAACTTCCCGGGTTATTTTTTTGGGGTCAACTGCATATACATTAATAATATAGTTCTTTTCCCGTCCCCTTTTTGAAACTAATTTTAAGGTGGTAGTGCCGGGAGAATAACCAGTTAGAATTATGATTCTGCCATTGCGGGGGTCTTTAGCCTTTACCACCATCTGATCAGCAATAGAGTATCTGGCCGAATATCCAACAATAGAGATGCTTTTCTCCTGTCCCACCACCAGTTCAAGTTGCTCCTGGCAAAAACCAGGTGTAACCCAAATAAATGCCAAAATAAAGGACACAATTGTCAGTAGCCTTTTCGTAAAACTCATTTCTATCTCCCAACAAAATCAATTTAACTAACTGATAATATTTACTTTGTGTTTGTGGTTAAATGCGAAGCAATTTACTTGGCTCCCAATTATTGATCTACTCTTATCTGTTTTATCTTTTTGCTCCGGGGACGAGGTTTGGGTCGGGCCTTGATGATATCGGAAAAATTAACTACTGGAATATCCACATATTCCAGGGATGCGTTGTCGTCCGGATGGCGCAGAGACAAAACCAGGCGCCCTTTCCTCTGCGAGAATGCCAGCAGTTCAGCCTCTCTGGGAGTAACTTTTAGCGAAACTGTAGAGAAAGATCGATTTTTACGGCGGCCAGTGCGCGCGACCATATCACCTCCCACATTAGTGCCGGTAGCCAACACCACTACATTCTCCATAATGGTCTTGGTAAACTCCTGCCGGCCATCGGGCTGCATAAAGGTGCCAATAATATCCACATGATCACCAGGTAAAAGATTACCGCCTGCTGCAGAAATTCGATCTACACTCAAAGTAAAGGCTCGCTCCTTTTGACCCAAAAGTTCTGACAATTTTTTACCATATCCACCACCTTTAAAATCTGTC
>CAZTWC010000153.1:0-8580 GCA_964617105.1 uncultured Myxococcia bacterium | reverse complement strand
TGAGCAATCACCAGGTTAGCAAATTCATCGTCAATGGCTGAGCCGATGAATATTATTCTGTCTTTCAACAGCCTGGAATAGATATCAAAAGCGCGTTCACCGCGGTGAGTTTGTTCAACTACTATTGGGACTAGAGCCATGGTATTTCCTTTCGTAAAGTGCAGTGCAACCTAAAATAATAACCGGTTGCTTACTGCTATGCCTGCTCTGCAGGGGCTGTTGCCGGTATTATTTTAGCCGACTCGAGTAAAAAATCAAGATTTTTTTCACGCAGAATGGTATCCCGTAATTGCTCGATTTTTTCCGGCTCTGCATAGTTAGATTTTACTCTGGCTATAGGTTGGCCGGTTTGTTTGGCGATTTTTTTCAAATGGGTATCAACCTCCTCATCGTTCACCGACAGGTTCTCTTTCTTGGCGATTCTATCTAACAGGATAAATTCCTTTACCTGTTCTTTGGCCTTTTTTTGCCATGTTTCTTTTAGCGTTTCCTCATCCACTTCCGGTGCTGGCGATGCAGAATTTTCACCCTGGGCGGCTGCTATGGATTTGAGCATTTGTTGCTGTTGTTGGTGTTGTGACTCTAAAAACTTGTTATATCTCTCTACCATAGAAGGGGGCAGTTCGATATCATTGGCAATAAGAATCTGCTTTAGTACTTCTTGTTTCTGTTCATCCTTAATTTTTTCCTGTTCCATTTCAGTTATTCCAGCGGTAATTTTTTCCCGTAACTGTTCTAAGGTTTCATATTCACCAACAGTTTTGGCCAATTCATCGTTTAATTCCGGCAACTCTTTTAACTTGATCTCTTTGAGGTCAACCTTGAATAATGCGGTTTTTCCGGCCAGTAATTTGTGGGGATGATCATTTTGAAAATAGATTTCAACTTCCCGGTTTTCTTCAATTTTCATCCCAATGATCTTTTCTTCTAATCCACCCACAAAAGATTTGGAGCCAATCTCCAATTGGAAGTTTTCACTTTTTCCGCCAGGCATAGGTTCGCCTTCTATTTCCGCTACAAAATCAATAATAGCCGTATCGCCATCTTGTAGTTCATCGCGATCTTCAACCGGTTTAAGCACTGCATTGGCTTCTTGGATTTTTTTGAGTTCACTCTGCACAGCCTCATCATCGATCTCCACGGTTTTTTCAGTTACTTCCACTCCCAGATAATCGGTGGGTTCAAATATCGGCTGGATCTCCACTCCCACCTGGAGGGAATAACTCTGATCCTGGTTAAACTTTCGTTCGGTAATTTCCGGAACTTTAACTGGTTGAAAATCTTTCTCTTCCAGCAATTTGGGTAATTCTTCTTTGATAAGATCCTCAACTATCTCGTCTTCCACCTGTTTTCCAAAGAGTTTTTTCAACATCTTCACCGGTGCTTTTCCCGGTCGGAAACCTTTTATAACCACCTGGCCTTTTAAATCGTTTAATTTTTTATCTATTTTGTCTTGAATCAGGTCAGCCGGAAATTGAATTTGGATATTTTTTTCCACATTGCTGATATCTTCCACCGTTACGTCCATTATGGTACTCCTTTATGAATTTGGCTATATCCTTACATATTATTAGAATAATTACTGGCAAACACCGTCTTGGCATGATTCTCCAGCAGTGCATTCTTCCGATACCCACTTCCAGCAGTTATTGCTATCATCCCGAAAACAGGTAGCTATTTCTCCACTCTGACAAATGCTCTTTCCCACCGTGCACTCAAAGGGGCACTGTTGGCAACTTTTTTCAGAGCAGTGAAATCCGTCTTGGCACATTTGGCTTTCAGACCAATTGAGGCAATGGCCGTTACTGTAATATTCTGAATATTCACAGACCATCAACAGTTCATTGCCCTCGCATTTTTCCTCCCCCTCAGTGGTGCATCTGTTGCAACTTTTGCATTCACCATCCAGACAGAGGGTTCCCTGAGCACAGTCGCTCTTGGTGAGTACCAGACAGCCGGTGTCCTTATCTTTGGTGCACACTGCAGAGTTGAAATCACCACTGCAATATTTCTCGCCCTCTTTGGCGCAGTGGTGGTTGCACTCACATTTTCCATCTATACATCTACTTCCTCCAGTGCATTCATCCTGATCTGTCCAGGTTAAACAGTCGCTGTCTGTATCCATTTTACAGACTTGAACCGTATCTTGGAGGCAGCGGCTTTGATCTTGGGTGGTACAGCCATCGGGGCAGCATTTTCCATTCTGGCACATCTCGTTTATACCACAGGAGTTTTCTTCCCAATGGGTGCAGGTTTCATCTTTTTTAGCACAGGTTAAAGATATCTCGGTTCCGCTGCAGGATTTTTGACCTTCTTCACAGGGATTGCACTTTTCTTTGCATTTACCGTTTTGGCAGGATTGATTTGGGGTGCACTGAGTGTCAGTCTCCCATATCCGGCATTTGTCATCAACATTCTCTTTGCAGATCTCCACTGTGTTATTTTCGGGGTGGCAACGCTTGGTATCAACTGCAGGACACAGGTGGCAAGATTTTTCTTTCTCTTCTCTAATGGCAAAGATACTGAAATGGGTGGTGCTGCCCCATATCAACTCATCGGTTTCATCCACATAATTATCAGGCAATTTTACCCATTTGCCCTTTTCGTTGTCGGTTTTTCCAGGTTCATAGGTGTATAGAGCCAGGTTAGAAGGGGCGAGTTGCTCAGTTTCCAGGTCAATATCCTGGTAAGATAGCGATATGGTCACCGGCTTGTTGAAGGTAGTGTCTTCCGGTCCCAAATTAAAGGCATCTCCCAGTACATCTTTGGGCTGGTCGGCCAATTTTTCTATGGTCAATTCAATTTCTTGGTCTATACTGTCAGCTGGGATATTGATGGTGATGGTGTTACCATGATCTTGTATCTCTTCAGCCTGGTTGGCCGGCACAGTTTTTTTCACCAGGTTTTGTTCACTCTGTTCACGGGTGCCCGGGGCGCAGTATTTTTCATCTATCCAGGTGGCGCAATGAAAATCTGTCAGGCAGTCATTGTCACTTTGGCACTTAAATTTACTGTCCTGGCTGGTTGCATTCAGGTCAACATTGCAGGCAGAGATACATAGTAACATGAAAGTAATGACTAAAAACAGAAGGTAAAACTTTGACTTCATTGATATTTCTCCAATTCCCGATTCTTAAAAATTTATTTTACCGCTTACTCCGGTAGCCTGAGCGCTAATAAAGGGAGTAATAGTCAGGGATGATTTTTTTTCCTCTTTTAATTCTACTTTGGAGTTATTGCCCCAATTCATGTAAAATAGCAGGGCAGAGGTAACTCCGGCGGCTGCAGCTCCTATAAACATGAAATTAGCCTGGTTGGCCTTGTTTTCAGCATCTTTCAGTTCCGGTTGGGTGATGTCATAAACGCCATGGTCACCCATAGCGGTGTTGTTGGCTTTTTGGGCCTGAAGACCAAATACGGTTCCGGTTCCAGCGGCGGCAATTCCAACTCCTAATAGAGACCAGGCATAGATATTTGAATACCAGGGTCCAGGTATGGATTTATATTTTTTTTGCGCCTTAGCCACCGGCTTTAGAGATATCAGTTTTACAGCTATGGAAGTAGTTTGTTCAAGGTTAACTTGTACTGAGGTCTTAAACGGTTTATAACCCTTTTTGGTTATTTTAATCGATTTTTTTCCCACTGGAACTGCATTTATCTCCAGGGGCAACATCCCCACTTTTTTCCCATCCAGCATCACCGTAGCGCCATGAAAAATCTCTTTTACTGCCGAGAGATTTAGTTTGCCCACCTTCTTTTTTTTCTCTTTTATGCCAAATATATGGTAAACAGAGTTTTTAACCGTGGTGATCAGTAGATCTTCTTCGCCCTTGATGGTTTCATAAACATGGCCTTCTACCTGGCTTTTTTTAATATTGATCAGTTTGATATTTACCACAAAAGTGCGGCCCAATTTGCCGATATTACCGATTATTATTTTGTCAACTCCCAAAGCACCGCCGATTTCGGCCAGGCAAGAGGTGTCATCAGAGCACTGCAACATCTGCTTTTCTTGTTCAAAGCCCACCATAGCTTTGATATCGCTTTTACCGATAACATTATATTTTTTTAACTTTCTTACCTCTGCGGTTAAGATCTCGGTGAGCAGATCGCCCAAAGTAGTAGGTACGCCAGTGGCTTTTAACTCCAGCACGGCGATCTTGGTTTTTACCCTGTTCTTTTTCTTCTTTTTGGCCTTTGCCAGAGCCGGCGTATCCCCGGCCATAAGGCAGACCACCAGTAGGGGCAGTAGTAAAACAGTAAGAAAAACTTTTAGATGCTTGTTTTTCATTAAAATACTCCGCTGTTAAGTAACAGGTTGAAAATATTAGCGTTTACAATTTTCAGGTAACCATAGATGATATTATACTTTATTATAAAAGTCAAGAATAAGAAAGTGCGATTATTCAACAATTTAAGGACGAAAATATTGCTGAACTAAGAATACCAGGAGTAGGCAATAATTTCAGAGGTAATTTTATAAAAAAGTTGTTATATTTAATGATTGAGGGAGCCCTAAGTTTGAGAAACGAGCCATAATTGGAGAGCAAAATGCCCCAGGTTAGTGTAATAATTCCGGTTTATAATCGTCCCGGTTTGGTGGTAGAGGCCATAGAATCGGTGGCCACACAAACTTTTAATGATCTGGAGATCTTGGTTGTTGACGATGGTTCCACCGATGGTACCGCTGAGGCAGTGAACAACTGCGGGACCACCCTGAGATATTTTCGCCAGGAGAATTTAGGGCCGGCAGTGGCCAGGAACCTGGGGATCAAAAACTCCCAGAGCGAGTATATCGCTTTTTTGGACTCTGATGATCTGTGGAAAAGTGATAAGTTGGCCAGGCAAGTGGACTATCTGACCCAAAATAGGGAATACCTTATTTGTCATACCAATGAAATTTGGCTGCGTGATAATAAGTTGGTTAACCAAAAAAAATATCACCGCAAAGGAGGAGGAAATCTCTATTGCCGCTCGCTGTCTCTGTGCCTGATTAGCCCCTCGGCGGTTTTGTTGAGAAAAGAATTGCTGGACCAGGTGGGTTTATTTGATCAGCAGATGATGGTTTGCGAAGACTATGATCTCTGGCTGCGAGTTACCAGCCGTTTTCCGGTGGGGTATATTGATTCGCCTCTGGTTATCAAAAGAGGAGGTGATTGGGGACAACTATCTTGCCAATATCCGGCCATGGACCGGTTTCGAGTCAGATCTCTGCTAAAAATAATCACTAGAGGAGACCTGGATGATTCAGATTTGCTGGCCACCCTGGCCGTACTTTCAAGTAAGGCTAATTTGCTTTCCAAAGGATATGCGGTCCGCGGCCATGTGGATGAAGCAAATTTGTATAGCCGAGTAGCCATGGAGGCGGAAGGATATCTGGCAGCACCAGAATCAGTATCAGGTTTGATCTCTTTTTTAGGGATTCTCTAAATCGTATCGGGCATTAAATTTTTTATCCCACCCGCTATTCATCTTCCTCTTCATTCAGAGAGGCGGCGGCTTCTTTTATTTTTCCAGTCCTGGTTTTTCTCGCCGCTCTGGGGTCTGCCTTCATTTCGAATGTATCACCGCGATGGAACTCTTTTAGGCTTTTAGTTACCATGCACACGGAGGTGTTTTTATTGGCTTCAACAACCACCAGACGGGCTATTTTGATCCTTGAAGTCTTGGTATCCAGTCCTTTAAGGGACTCGATGGGCTTGGTAACGTCCAGGGTATTTCCCTCAACCACTCCCTGGGTTTGCCCCTTGTCGATAAATATCAATTGCATCTCGTGAAAATTACGCAAATACGGGGAGGGCGTGTCCACTACAAAACCTTTAAGGTTTACTTTATTGGGTACTGGAAAGATGGTTCTGCCGGTATTTTTAGGAGCAAAAATATAGTCACCCGGTTTAACGCTGGTAAGAGTTTCTTGTATGGTCAAAAATAATTTTTTTCCCTCTATTCGCGTTACCTTGGCCCGGGCAATATAGGAGGTTAAGATACCTAGAGTTTCATTATTTACAGGGTGAGTGATCTCTCTGGTTTTACGGTAGATTAGAAATTCTATACCTGTTTTGGCGCTGTCAGCGTTTTTAAACAGTGCTATGGCGGTATCTCCTTCGGCCATATGCCGCCCTTCCCCTACTTTGGCCAAAATCTTATTGCTGCCGTTTTCTTCTTCTGGAGAGAGAAGAGCATGCCGATAAAGCACCAGATGAGTGGCTGCTTTAGGAGTGAAAACCAGCGGCCGGTTGCCGGCAATGGTAACCATATTTCTAAAATCGCGGTTAGTGCGGCGGAAGATGGGAATAAAAAGCTGGGTTTTACTCTTGTCTAAAGATCCGTTTTTATCAATCATCATTTCTGGAGTGGTCACTTCGACGTCTGGTTTGCTATCGCTAACTTCCTCTTTTACCTCTTTCGCTTCTGCGGTGGCGCTTGATTTCAAGAATACTTTTTCACCGGGATTGAGAGTATGGGGATTGGTGATATGAGGGTTAAAGGACCAAACTTCTTTCCATTTATATGGATTTCCCAACTCTTGCCGACAAATACCCCAGAGAGTATCTCCTGGTCTGACCAGGTATATAGCGGTATTACTATCGTTGGAATCTTCCTCTTGGCCAGAGGCGGAAAAAAGAATGGGCAGGGTTAGCAGGAAAAATAGCATGCCGATCAAACTTTTTTTAAACATTTCAAGTGTCTCCGTTTATATTTTAGGTTCTGCACCTTCCCTAATAATATTATTCTTCTTCTGTTTCCTCAGTATCATCTTGGTTTTCCAGGTTTTCTTCATCCTCCCCGTCCTCTTCCTCTAATTCTTCCTCCAAATCTTCCAAATCCTCCAATTCCTCCATATCGTCTTGGTCGGCCTCTTTCATCATATCTTCCAAGGTCTGGACTTTGTCATTCTTTTTCTTCTGCGTACCTTCCGTTCCATCTCTGTCCATCCCCATTTCCAACATCATCTGTTCTAAGGTTTGGAGTTTTTTTGGTTTGTTAATGGAATCCTGCTGTTGAACGTTTTTATCTTTCACCAGCGGTACCCAAAATGATTGGCCATTGAGTAAGCGTAAGGGGCCCAGGCTCAAGGATGGTATATAGGTGATCAACATTAACCCCGCCAGCATAATTATTACAAAGGGGAGGCTGGAGATTATCACTTTGCCCAAAGATTTTCTAAACAGGCTGGCGGAAACAAACAGGTTCAATCCCAAAGGTGGCGTAACATAGCCTATTTCCAGATTAACAATAGTGATCATGCCCAAATGGATGGGATCGATGTTCATGGCCCCGGCTAAAGGCGCCAGCAAACCGGCTATAATCATGATGGCGGAGAAGATATCCATGAAGCAGCCAACCACCAGTAAAAAGATGTTTAATATCATTAAGAAGCCGATAACGCCCAATTTTAGTGATTCGATATACTCCACTACCATGTTGGGAACTTGTCGTATGACCAAAAAGTCGTTGAAGCCAAAAGCCATAACCATAATAATAAGCAAACTGCCAATCATGATACAGGATTCGGTCATCAACTGGGGAATATCGGATAATTTGACCTCTTTGTAAATGTAGATCTCCACGACCAAACTATAGATAACCGCCACTGCCGCTGCTTCGGTGGGAGTAAAAGTGCCGGAATAGATGCCGCCTAAAATAATAACCGGTAGGAAGGTCGCCCATAGGCCATCTTTAAAAGAGACATATATGTTGTGAAAATTAAAGGGGATGGTGAGAAAATTGTGGCGTATCCCCATAAAAAAGGTATAGGCGCTTAAAACACCTACAATTACCAGACCGGGAAGAATACCGGCTATGTAGAGATCTTTGACATCAACCGAGAACCTGCCGCTCATAACCACGGCGTAAATGATCATCGGGATACTGGGGGGGATCAGGATACCCAGAGAGCCAGATGAGGTGACCAGGCCCAGAGAGAATTTTTCACCGTAGTGGTCTTTGACCAGGGCGGGAAACATCATGCCGCCGATGGCAATGACGGTCACCGGTGAGGAGCCGCTCATGGTGGCGAAAAACATGCAGGCAAATACGGTGGAGATGCCTAGTCCGCCAGGCATCCAGCCAACTATAGACTTGGCGATATTAACCAGTTTGTTGGACATGGCGCCGTGGGTCATAAAGGTGCCGGAAACAATGAAAAAGGGGATAGCCAACAGCACGTTTTTATCGGTTAATTCAAATATTTTTTCGATAAAAATTTGATAATCGCTCAGGGAAGTATGGTCATCAGTTAAAAAATAGAAGCAAAATAGGGTGATGCCGCCAAGAACAGAGAACATGGGCATTCCCATTAAAAGCAACATCATTATTAGTATTATCAGCAGCAGGGTGATCAAAAATATTTCCCCTTACATACAATCAACAGAACTTGTGTCCCGCTTTTTATTTATCAGGATTCCAAAGCCACGGCCCAAAAAGCGTCCAAAGGCGATGAAAAAACTGATTGGAATAATCATGGTTACTGTCCAATATGGTAAAGAGGTAACACTAAAGATGGATGACATATATTCTGCTTGTATCCAGGAGAGCAGGTTGTCTTCGAAATAGTAGTAACCTACTATGGTTAAAAAC
>CAZTWC010000152.1:0-8606 GCA_964617105.1 uncultured Myxococcia bacterium | reverse complement strand
CCCTGTCCCAAAGATTGCCAAGATGCTGATGAAGATGGCTATGGCACGGGCAGCGACTGTTTAGGCACGGATTGCGATGACAACGATCTGAGCATCAATCCCGGTGCCAATGAGATATGTGGTGACAACACAGACCAGGATTGTGACGGCAAGGATACCGTTTGTCCGGTAACCTGCACCGATAAGGACCAGGACGGCTACTGCCAGGAGGGAGATTCGTCCGGAGCGAAAAAGGACTGTGATGACAACAACCTGGATGTTTATCCCGGCGCCAGAGAAGTATGTGGCGACAATGTAGACCAGGATTGCTCAGGAAGCGATAAAAAATGCCCTCCAATTTGCCAAGATGACAGCGGCTGTCCCCTGGGACAAATTTGTGTCAAAGATGGTACCTCTTTTTATTGTAAAGCCCCCAAGGTTTGGGAATATTATGCCCCAACATTTTATGTTGACACCTATACTTCTCAGCCGGGAGTAGATCGTTTTGCCGCCCTCAATTTTGACAACGATAAAGACGGTATGAACAATTACAACAATTGGAGCGAATTTCAGTCTTCAGCCAAGCCCACGGTATATGTCAGTTTTATTAAAAGCGAAACCCACTATTTTCTTGGTTATTGGTTATATTTTGCCCGTGCCTGCAGCGGTTATCCATTAATAAAGACCATGAACTGCATGAGCAAACAATCTAATATTATGACCGGCGTGTTACTGGTGGTTCGTCATCAGAACCAGGGAGGTTTGGGTACCCTGGAATATATGCAGACCATAGCCTGGGATGACAGTCAACACTATTTACCGGCCGGGTCGCAACTGAAATTGATGGGCGGTATGGCTACCTTAAAAGGCGATATCCAGTTTGAGGATGGCAAAAAACGCAGCCCCTTGATTTTTGTCCGTCATGGTGATCACGCTGCCTTTGGTGACAAATCTTTTACCGCTGGAATTGGGCATTGGCACAAAGACGGTTTTCCAGAAAACAGTGGAATTATCTACCGCTATTTCTCTGGAAATTCCAAAACGCCTTCCGATGATAATGATCCCAGCGCTAGATATCAAATGAAGTTTCTCTACAACGATCTTTGGAGTCTGCGCAAGAATTTTGGCAGTAACAACATGTTCAGCACTTTTGGCATTCTGCGCACCAGCAAGTCGGATAATCAGAATATAGCCCCCTGGGCTTATAAAGATACCGATTATGGCCATCGCCCCAGAGGTGAGATTTTTTACAATCCCATCGACCTGATTCGTCACGAATTTCCTATGGGTTGGACAAATTTCAGTTTCAAATACCTTTACAATCCCTATGCTTTGAGGCTGGAATTGGAGAAATTGACGGTGCTGAAAGATAATGATATCGGCATCGGAGTGGGTGAGTCAGATCCATTTATAGCGATCTACGCTTTTGACCGGGACGGTAAAGAATACCGTATTCTGGGCGATCGAAGCCAGATTAAAGTGAGTTCAAATTATGGATACCGGATAGATGCCATGCAAAACACCTGGCGTAAAGATGATGTTAAGGCAAACACGGTATTAGATCTCGGCAAGGAGATGGGTAGGAACTATTTTTACTATTTGAAAGTACCTAATTTTAGCCACTTTAACCTGGCTGTGCGTGAATATGACGCTATGACCCTGAATGATTGGCTGATGGACCCCGAGTTGCAACACCGGGAAAAATCATCCATCCCAGGTCAGGTGCAACGCTCTTTGGATTTTATAGAGTCAAAGTTGGAGTTTAAGTATGGGTGTGTAACCGGCAGCAACTGCCAGTAAATCCACACCACTCTCGACACCCTGCACGGTTGGTTTTTGGACAGCAACTATTTAGTTTAAATGATTGATTTATGGCACGATTATTAATAATTGATGATGATCTTGATATGTGTAAACTTTTGTGCACCAAGTTGGCTCGCAAGGGGTATAATGTATTTTCTGCCATCGGTGGTAAGGAGGGGATGGAGGTTTTTGCCAAGGTGGTGCCAGATATGGTGCTGGTGGACTTGCTTATGCCCGATATGAGCGGCATCGAGGTGATGAAGAGGATACGGAAGCAATCCAACCTGGTGGAGATATTTATTATTACTGCCAACGAAGATATGGATACTGCTGTGCAGGCTATGCGTTTGGGGGCATTTAACTATTTGGTCAAACCCATCAACTTTAGCGAGCTGGAGATATCGTTGCAGCGGGCTATGGATAAGCGGAAGTTGAGCCAGAAACTGGACCGGTATGTTAAGTTTCTGGAGGGGACCATCAAAGAGAAGGACCAGGAGATTTGTCGGCGGCGGGAGGTTGAAAAAGAGTTAAAGGATGTTCGTGATCAACTCTATGAGAGCAACCGGAACCTGGAGGTGCTGGTGGAAAAAGAGTTGCATAAGAGCCGGGCTAAGGATCAGATTATTACTCAGCAGACGCGGTTGGCTTCCATGGGGGAGATGATTGGCAATATCGCTCACCAGTGGAGGCAGCCCCTTAGTTCCCTGGGAGTGTTAATTCAGGATTTAAAAGATGCCTACGATTTTGAGGAACTGGATGAGAAATATTTAAACCGCAGTATTGGTCAGGCCAAGGGCCTAATCGGCCACATGTCCAGAACCATCGATGATTTTCGAAATTTTTTTAAAAGTGACAAAATTAAAAGCGAATTCAATGCCCAGGAGAGTATTTACAAGGCGCTTAACATCATCAAGGCCAGCCTGAGCAACAATTTTATTGCGGTAAGGTTTGATGTGGAGGGTGAAACAAACATCATTGGTTTAGCCAATGAATTTGAACAGGTACTTATCAATATACTGAGCAATGCCCGGGATGCCCTGGTAGACAATAAAGTAGAAAATGCCCTTATAACTATTTCTGCCGGTAAAGAGGAAAGTGATTACCAAATAAAGATTGCAGACAATGGCGGTGGTGTGCTGGAGGAGATTCTAGAACGGGTATTTGAGCCCTATTTTACCACTAAGGAGCAGGGTAAAGGCACCGGTGTTGGCCTATATATGTCAAAGATCATTATTGAGAAAAATATGGGTGGCAGCCTAACTGTTCAAAATTTTGGGGACGGGGCTGAGTTTACTATCAGAGTACCGATTAATGTGGAAAAAGATTAAGCGGCTGGTAAGAGTGTCCGTCTGAGAATCAACTTCTATACTTTCATAAGGTGACCAATAGATGAACAGCGCGTTGGTTGGCATCCTGGGATTGATTTGGCTATTTGCCGCCTTGACTCTTATTGTTATCACTGCCTACCTGGTGGGTCGGAACAAACCAACCGGCTACACCCTGGTGCCGGCAATACTCATGTTGGTTACCACCGTGGCCTCTTTGATGTGGCAGTCATACACTTTTATATTGGTTAAGAAAAATCTTTTGTTGGGCACAGTGGCTCTGATATTGGTGATTTTAGCCCTTATTGTAGCCGGGGAAACTGTACAAGTAATCCGGAAAAAAATCACTTGTCGTTATGGATAAAATCGGCCATGGTTTTTTGGGCAAAATAGTCCCGGATAGTGCTATTGGCCAAAGTGAAAATTTCTTCTAGCATACAATTATGACCTGTGCAAACCGGGATTCCGTAGAGGCATTTTACCTGTTCATAGGGGCCTTCCATTATTTCATATATTTCCAGCAAGGAGATCTCTTCCGCCGCTTTGCTGATGAAAAAACCTCCCTTAGGTCCCCGAACTGATTTTACAATACCGGTGCGGGATAGCCGCTGTAAAACCTTTGAAAGGTGCGCTTCCGAAATATGAAGCGATTTTGCTATTTGCCGGTTGGAAACCAATTGTCCTTTTCGGGTGGTCAGCAGGGCAACCGAATGAAGCGCTATTGCTACCGCTTCTGAGATTTTTAATATATAGGCCATTTTGAATTCCTTGGTCAAAGGTTGATTTAATCTTCCTTGGAGAATTCATCGGTGCCAGCGCCACAGACCGGGCAGACCCAATCGTCAGGCAAATCGCTAAAAGCGGTACCCGGTTCGATATTATTGTCTGGATCACCCTCATTGGGATCATAAACATAAGCACAGATATTACATACATAATTATCCATGTTAACCTCCATAGCAGTTGTGAAGTTTTAGTTGGGTACAAATTTTTTCAGCCAACAGGTCACATTGGGAAAGGGTTTCTTCATCGGGTACATATTTGGTTTTAACCTCTCCCACTATATCGATTTTCATATCGACCAGGGCTTGAGAACAGATTTTTATCGATTCACCGCTCCATCCGTAAGAGCCGAAAACTGCTCCAATCAAGTTTTTAGGACGCAGCCCTTTAAGGTAGCAGAGTAAATCGGCCACCGAAGGATAAATATTGTTGTTCAAAGTGGGGGAACCTAATATCAGGGCGCCGGCTCCCAGTATCTCTTTGGCCACGTCACTGCGGTGGCAGTGTTTTAATGACATAATTCTGGCATCGATTCCCCGGGCGCTTAATCCTTCGCTGATAGCTTTGGCCATGGTATCGGTGCTGTTCCACATAGAGTCGTAAACCACCAGGGCTTTATTGGTCCTTTTGGGCGTTGCCCATCTATAGTACTGGTTTAGTATTTTGTCCAGATCCTGTCGCCATAGTGGACCGTGATCAGGGGCGATCATATCAATGGGCAACTCCAGGGATTTGATTTTATCGAGCAATTTGATAACCTGAGTGGAATAGGGCATCAGGATGTTGGCATAGTATTTGCTGGCCTCCTGGTCGATAATTCCGGCGGGCAACTGGTCAGCAAACCTTTTGGTAGAAGCCAGGTGCATGCCAAAAGCGTCCTGGGAGAAGAGGATATTTTTTCGGGGCAAATAGGTAAACATGCTGTCGGGCCAGTGAAGCATCCTGGTTTCCAAAAAGAGCAATTCCGTATCGCCAAACACCATAGTTTTGTTATCTTTCACCGCGGTGATATTTTTCAGTCCAAAGTGTTGTTCCAGGGTTTCAACCCCCTTGGCGGAGGCAAAAATACTATCCGGTTGGAGGGTATCGATAGCCTGGGGCAGGCACCCGGAGTGGTCCATTTCAGAGTGGTTGGAAATAATATAGTCGATATCTGTCGGTGCTATTACCGATGATATCCTCAAAAGCATCTCTTGGAAAAATGGTTGTTTGACCGTGTCAATGAGTATGTTTTTTTCTCCCTTAATCAAATAGGCGTTGTAAGTGGTGCCCCGGCTAACCCGGTAACCGTGAAAATCATCAATATTCCAGTCAATAGCGCCGACCCAAAAAATATTGGGAGCGATCTCAACCGCTTTAAAGGGATTGGCCATAATAACCTCCAGACCATGGTTTGCCTTAAATCAATATGGATCTATGCCCGCATGGCAGTAAACATTGGCACAACAAAATTAATAATTATTTAAATACCACCTGTCAGGATTAGTATCACAAAAATTAATTTAAGGCTACTGAGAAAAGTATCCATTTACCAATTTTCCCCCAATATTTCAAAATGGGCCTGGGCGTGAGCGCAGGCAGGGCATATCTCTGGTGCATCAGTACCCTGGTGCAAATATCCGCAGTTGCGGCAGCGCCAATCCACAGTCGCTTCTCGTTTGAAAACTTTGCCAGCCTCAATGTTGGCAGCCAGGTCGTTATAGCGCTTTTCATGCTGTTTTTCAGCCACGGCAATAGCCTTGAAAATTGTAGCAATGGCGTCAAAACCTTCCTCTTGGGCAACTATGGCAAATTGAGGATACATCTCGGTGTGCTCATGATTTTCTCCGGCGGCCGAGGTTTTCAGGTTTTCCAGGGTGGTTCCTATAACTCCGGCGGGAAATGCAGCGCTAACTTCGACATCACCGCCCTGTAACAGTTTAAAAAGTTTTTTGGCATGTTCTTTTTCCTGGTTGGCAGTTTCTTCAAAAATGCGGGAGATCTGCACAAAGCCCTCTTTTTTGGCTTTGCTGGCAAAAAAGGTGTACCGGTTACGGGCCTGTGATTCGCCGGCAAAAGCGGTAAGAATATTGGTTTCGGTTTTAGTTCCTTTCAAATCAGCCATTTTTTTACTCCTTAGTTAGAATAATATTAAAAAAAGACAAGATGGACTTTTCAATCTGGAAAACAAGTATTAGAATGCCAAATACGGTCAGGTTTGTCAAGTTAAAAGATGCACAAATCGCATCTCCCTTAGTAGAAAACTATTTTAGTTAACTACAATACCATTTTTAGTTTTAGCCGACAATAAGACAAGATTGAAATATATAAAAAGATATTCTAGGTCTAAATAAGATTAGCATAACGTACGTGCGTAAATAACAATTGACGAACGTAATGAAAATGGGTACAATAAAATTGAAGTTATAGGATTTATAAGGGAGAAGCAATATGCCAATTTCAATTACTAAACTGCGCAATAATATTTATCAGATATTAGATCAGGTTTTAAAAACAGGCATTCCTGTAGAATTAGAACGCAAAGGACAGAGATTGCTGATATTATCGGCAGAAAAAAAGAAAAAACTTGATAATCTGGTTCAGCGTTTTGATGTGATTGAAGGTGATGCTGAAGATATAGTTCACTTAGATTGGTCAGGAGAATGGAACCGTGATTTATCTTGATACCCATATTCCGATTTGGCTCTATGCCGGTAAAATAAAATTATTAAGCGAGCGGGTCTGCCAATTGATTGAGAGTGACGAATTATTTATTTCTCCCATGGTCAGCCTAGAAATACAATATCTGTTCGAGATAGATCGAATTTCTGTCCCCGCAGAGGAGATCATACAAGATTTGACCCAGCGAATTGGGCTTAAAATATGCAAACAACCATTTCTTAATGTTATTGCCTCGGCAATTAAACAAAAATGGACCAGAGATCCATTTGATCGGATTATTGTATCTCAGGCTCAAATAAAAAATGCAGTGCTATTGAGCAAAGATAAATCGATCCTGAGCAACTATCAATTGGCGCAGTGGTAGATGGAGCCAGAAGGGGAGAATATGAGTCCCAAGACATCTTTTAAGCCCAAGCCCACCTGGCTTAAGACAAAAATTCCGGGCGGTAGTAATTACAATTTTGTCCGCCGGCTTAAAGAGAAGAAGAGATTGCATACTGTCTGCGAAGAGGCCAGGTGCCCGAATGTGGACGAGTGTTGGCAGCGGCGTACGGCAACTTTTATGATATTGGGAGACCGGTGTACCCGCAACTGCCGGTTTTGTTCCGTAAAAACTTTGGGTAAACGAGGAAGCCATGATCCAGGAGAACCGGCCAGGGTGGCGGAGGCGGTGGCGGATATGGAGTTAAAACACGCGGTTATCACCTCGGTCAGCCGGGATGATTTGGAGGATGGTGGGGCGGCGATGTTTGCCGCAGTTATCAAGGCCATCAAACAGAAGTGCCACCAGTGCAGTGTGGAGGTGCTAATCCCCGATTTTCAGGGGAAGATGGAGGCTTTGGCTCTGGTGGTGGAGGCGGGACCCAAAATTTTGGGGCACAACGTAGAAACCATTAGGCGGTTGTATCCCCGAGTTCGTCCCCGGGCCGATTATGAGCGTTCTTTGAGGTTGTTGCAAAGAACAAAGCAGATTGACCCGGGCCAGATCACCAAGTCGGGGATCATGGTGGGATTAGGGGAGAGAGGTCAAGAGGTGGAGTCGTTGATGATTGATTTGCGGCAAGTTGAGTGTGATATTTTTACTGTGGGCCAGTATTTGTGTCCTTCAGAGGCGAATTTGCCGGTGGAAAAATATTATCAGCCAGCCTGGTTCCACCAAATCAGAGATTTTGGTCTTAAGTTGGGGTTCAAGTGGGTGGAGGCCGGACCGTTGATCAGGAGTTCATACCGGGCTGATGCCCAGGCGGGTAAACTCTAGGAATTAATTTCGTTGCGAGAACTTGGCTGCGTTCGGACGGTAAATCTATTCGGTGGGATTGAGTTTATCCTGTTTAATAAAAGCGTATACATTGTGGTTGTGGATACTCTCGAAGTTGGTCACTTCTGCGGTAAACCAGGTTACCCGTTTCTCTTCCAGTAGTTTTTGAGCCACCGCTCTGACGGTATCTTCTACAAAAGCGGGATTTTCATAAGAGAGTTCGGTCACCAATTTCTCATCAGTGCGTTCCAACAAAGAATATAATGGGCTGGAAGCAGAGGATTCTATAAGTTCTATTAACTCCTCAATCCAGATAAACTGGTTGAATCTGACTCTTACTGAGACCATGCTGCGCTGGTTGTGGGCACCGTATTTGCTTATCTCTTTGGAGCAGGGGCAGAGGCTGTTTACCGGCACATCGACTCCCAGGACAAAATCATCGCCGTGGTTGCTGTTGCCCAAAAAATAGCTGATATATTCCATCATTCCAGGCGCCCCAGAAACAGGGGCTTTTTTTTCAAGAAAATAAGGGAATATTAAACTGATATGGGCCGATTCGGCGTGGAGCCGCTCCTTCATTTGGTGCAGTATGGTGGGAATAGTTTTTACGGTTATATCGCCCCGGTGCTGGTTTAATATTTTTATAAATCTGCTCATGTGAGTACCCTTGAACTGGTGTGGCAGATTGACGAACATACTCACATCGGCTATGGTTTTTTGGCTGTTATTGGATTTGTCCAGCACTGAGATTGGATAGCGCAGGTCCTTAACCCCAACTTTGTTGATGGAGATATTAC
>CAZTWC010000151.1:0-8741 GCA_964617105.1 uncultured Myxococcia bacterium | reverse complement strand
CCTATACATCCCTGGTATATCCCCCTGATCATATTCGTGGTTTTCTTTACCATTGGCGAAGGGATCTGGTCTCCCAGGCTGATGGAGTATACTGCTATTGTGGCGCCCAAAGAGCGGGTAGGTACTTATATGAGTTTATCGGTGCTGCCCTGGTTTGCCTCCAAACCGCTGGTAGGCTTGCTGCAAACCTGGATATTGCCTGCCTATGCGCCCAAAGATAACCCTGACGCAGTTGACCCCTTTATGTTCTGGCTGGTCATCGCTATTTCCGCCCTGGCTACTCCGATTTTGATCATAGCTTTCAAAG
This sequence comes from uncultured Myxococcia bacterium, assembly GCA_964617105.1. Classification (GTDB taxonomy): domain Bacteria; phylum CAZTWC01; class CAZTWC01; order CAZTWC01; family CAZTWC01; genus CAZTWC01. The sequence goes on along the minus strand of CAZTWC010000151.1, from coordinate 8,434 downwards.
GAATTATTCTCAAGGCCACCGGGGGTACTGATCAGGTGGAAGAGAGTTCGGAAGAACAGACTGCATAATCTATACATAGTTCTAAAGGAGATAAAAATGAAACGGATCTTGGTGGTAATAATGTTGCTGCAGATAGTTCTTGCATCGCACATATTCGCTAAGGAGGTAGGAGATAAGAGCGTATCTGAGGTCGATAGCACAGCCCCAAAGCAGATGAAAAAAACCGCAATCAGCCTGGATGAACTGCTCTGGGGCGACAAATTTTATGTGATCACCGCTTCTAAAAAGAAAGAGACTATTAATCAGGCGCCAGCCACGGTGATTGTTATCTCCAGGCAGATGATCCGGGAGCGGGGATATAGAGATCTGAAAGATATTTTTAATGATCTTCCCGGTTTTGATATCAGCACCAATGTTTACGGAGAATTCTCCAGTTTGCTGATCCAAAGGGGAATAAGCGGCAACAACAAGATAGCGATCCTTTTAAACGGTATTCCCATCACTTCTCCTTCGGGCAAGCAGTTTCCTTTGGGCAACAATGTGCCAATTTGGAACCTGAAGAGGATCGAAGTGGTCTATGGCCCGGCTTCCGCCCTGTATGGTGCTGATGCTTTTGCTGTAATCAACATGATCACCCTGGATGCCTCAACCGATGGAAATCAAATTCATGTTAACGCCAACACCGGCCTTTTAAATGGTTTTTACAGCCTTTACGATATTTACGGCAGTTTGAACCGCACCCTGAGCCAAGATATCCATTTGAATGTTTTTTTTCGCAAGTATGCAAGCGAAGGGCAAAACCTGAAAGATCAGTATCCCGAATTATCCTCTGACTACTCCGGACTGATGTATGGGTACAGCGATCCAACAGATGACTACAACCTGTTTGTCAACCTGCAAATCAAGGATTTTTCCATAACTTTTCACCGTAGCAAATACCAGGAGCAGTTGTCCAAGGCTTTGGACCCGGATGACCATTACATGTACACCTCCGACTCCTATTGGGGGCACAACCTTTACCAAATAGAGGGGAAACATAACTACTCTTTCGACAAGTTGAATATGGAAACCAAAATCACCTACAGAAATTTTACCATCGATCCCCACATGAACTGGGTTTACTATTCAGCCTATATGCCTGACAAAAAATTAAAAGTGCATCAATACGGAGTAATGGAACGTTATGCTTTGCAAAATCATCTTGATTATCAATTTAATCCGAAACTGCGGGTTTCTGGTGGGCTGCATTTCTGTAAAACCATGGGAATACCCACTGGTGACAAGACCGGTGAACCCTTTGATGTGAAAAATGACCAATTACACTTTAACAATTTTTATAATGATGTTTATCCCCAGGCCGCTGTCCAGGAGGAGGAAGCCGGGCATTATCTGCAATTGAAATACAATCTGCTGGAGAGTTTAACTTTACTGGCCGGGTACCGGTTGGATAATAACTCCAGTTACGGTCAGATGTTTACCCCCAGGTTGGGGATGGTTTACACCATTGAGAAAAATACCTTTAAATTTTTGGGCGGCACTGCCTATTTGGCTCCCGGTTTTTTCCACCGTTATGAAACCTGGTTTACCACTGAATATGGGCATATCCAGAACCGGGATTTAAAACCGGAAAAACTCCGTACCATCGAGTTGAACTGGATGCAGGACATGTGGGATAAATTGAAGACCTCTACCAGTATCTATTACAACCTGGTTGAAGACCTGATAGTTCGCAAGGGATATGACAAAATAAAGGTGCAGGATAGTTGGGTCAAGGCGGGTGCCGGTTGGATCGACACTGATAAAAGTGGCAATATTTTTGTAGAGCACAGCACCAATTATGGTGATTTGAAATCCTATGGACTCGATTTTAACGCCGATTTTCTCCCTTGGGACTATTTAAAGATATTTTTCTCCTATTCTATGCTGGGCGGAACCAACACCGACCCTGAATCAGGGGAAAAGTTAGATATTTTTAAAACCTCGGAGATAAAATTCTCTTTGGGTTTCACTCTAACTCTATTGGAAAAATTGCATATCACCCCCCGTTTTCGTTGGGTGAGCAAAATCGCTACCCGCAAGGAGAACTCTCTCTATGGGGTAGACCGGGATGGCGATTATATACCAGAATCCCCTCACCAAAGGATGCCTGGTTATCATTTAGCCAACTTGCATATTATTTATCAGGATCTGTTTCCAGGACTCGATTTTCATCTAAATGTGGTCAATCTAATCAATGAGAAATACTACACCGCCGGGGTTGCCACCGAAGGGAGCAAAACCTATTTACCCCGGGTACCCCAGAATTTGAGAGAAATAACTGCAGGCCTTGGCTTTAGGTATTAAATGCTGAACAGAGTATTACCATTCTTAATTATTGGACTGATGCTATTATGGTCCCCTTTTATCCTGGCGGGACAGGAAGTAGTGGTTTTGTATCCTGATTATCCCGATTTTAAACAGGCCCGTAAGGGATTTGTAAAATATTATCAACAACATCAATCTCAGGTAATCTTTACTGATATTTTGTTTAATAGAAAAAGAGCCGGAGATATAAAGAAACAAGTAACTGCTATAAAACCCGATATTGTGTTTACCATCGGCAATGGGGCCACTCTATTTGCCTTAGAGCATCTGGCTGATTTTCCAATGGTTTTTGCTATGGTCTATTGCCTGTATCCCACTCAATTGGAGCAAAAGATGAATAAACACCAAAAAGGAGTTGCCGGCGTTACCATCAACATAAAACCGGGCGTGATGCTTAAACGAGTTATCTCCCTGTTGCCTCATCAGACCACTATAACCTCTATCTACTCGGATAAAAGTTCTTTACCGGCCGCTCAATTGGAACAACAGGCCCGTTCTTTTCAGGTCAACACCCACCTCTACCCGGTTTTAGAAAGCAATGTGCTGGATAAAGTGCTGGAGAAGATAAAAGCCAATACTCTGTTTTGGATTCTTCCCGATCCCTTTATCTATAACTCCAGTAATCTTCCGAAAATATTATTCCGGTTAAATCAAAAAGAGGTATTGGTTTTAGCGCCTACCCGTAGTTTTCTTATCCGCAAACCACATGCCCATATTGCGGTTTCGGTTGATCCTGAAAAAAACGGCCGGCAGGCGGCCAGGCTGGCTATCAGGATGAAAAAAGAAAAAATAGAATTCCATAATAAAGTGCAATCTCCTACCGATATTTTAATATATGTAAAGCGGGGAGTGAAGATAAATCCCAACCATACAACTGTAGTACATTGGGTTGAATAGCCGATTTGAAACTGCTGAAGTCCTTGTCAAATTCCAGTTCGACCTTGAATATTTATAAATCGAGATGATTAAAAAATTACTCAAACTGATTAGCCGCTCAATAAAGTGGAAATTGACCCTGGGTTTTGCCCTGGTTACGGTGCTGGCGGTGATTTTAACCTTTTTGACCAGTTATTGGGCCTTTAAGGAAACTCTATTGGGCTTTTATCTGGACAGGGGAGAGGAGTTTACTGTTCGCACTGTTTATCAGGTAAGGAAGGAACTGGAAAGCCGGGACGGTCAAATGGATAATTTTGAAGATCTTGATGAACAAGGTGATTTGCATAAAAAGTTATTATCCATTTTTGCTGAAGTTTCCCTGGTTGAAAATGTAACCAGTATGTCACTTTTGGGCAAGAGTAAAAAATCGTTGATAACCACGGGACGGGGATTTTCCGAAGAGATCATCCATACCTTGTATAAGACGTATAAGACCGCAAAACTCTCAGGGAGAGTAACCTCTTTTGAACTGGATGATCATCTCTATTTTATAGTACCTCTATTAATGGCTGCCAGAGGAGGGGAGGATCACCTCTTTTTCCAGGAAACGGTGGTGGTGGAGGAAGAAAAAATTGAACCTGTTGGATACGTATTGGTGGAGATCTCTTTGCTTAATTTTCAAAATAAAATAACTGCTGCTGCCAAATCCCTGTTACTGGCCATCACGGCAATTTTTTTACTGGCCCTGGTGCTGCAGATTCGTATAACTAGTATGCTGCTGCAACCCTTGAAGCATTTATTATTGGCCACCGAAAAGGTGGGGCAGGGAGATTATAATATCAATTTGCCGGTAAAACAGCCGGATGAATTGGGGGCTCTGGCTAACTCCTTCAATCAAATGGCCAGGGATTTGGAGCAGACTCGAGAGAAAATATTAAGCCGGGCTGAAGAGTTGGAGTCAGCCTATAATAAGTTGTCTGTCACCCATAGTGAATTACAGGTTGCCCAGGCGAAATTGGTGCAAGCCGGAAAAATGTCAGCTTTGGGAGAGTTGGGTGCAGGTATTGCCCACGAGTTAAACCAGCCGCTGATGGGGATAATGACCTTTGCCACTCATACTCAAAAAAAATACCAATCAGATTCCTATATAAATAAAAAGTTGGAGGTTATCAACCAACAGGCTGTGCGGATGGCCGATATTATCGACAAGATTAACTTGTTTGCTCATCCGCAAAAAGCCGGTCAGGGTGTAGAAGAGATAGATTTTAATCACATTCTTGACAATAGTCTGGCTCTGGTTGGTTCTCAATTTGTAGAGCAGTGTATCAAGGTATTGATTAAGAAAAAAACTTTGAAAGTAATGGGGAATGCCAACCAGTTGCAGCAAGTGGTTCTTAATCTGCTGTTAAATGCCCGGGATGCCATTGTAAGTTCCTCTAATAAAGATAATGGAAAGATATCCATAATTTGCCCCGGCCAGGTAAAAACCCAAACTGGTAAAGAAATGGTAGAGTATATTTTTACCGACAATGGTATCGATATCAGCATAGAACAGGAGGAGAAACTATTTGAGCCTTTTTATACCACCAAACCTTCAGGTAAGGGAACCGGCCTGGGACTTTCCATCAGTTACGGTATTATGACTGATTTGGGTGGAAATATATTTTTTCGCCGGGGTGATAAATGGAGTAAAGAGTTTGTTTTACACCTGCTAACTCCCTGATAATTATTGGTGTGGCAAACAACATACTAAGGGCTCGCTCAAAAATATAATAGTTGAAATAATATTTCTAATGCTCTATAATTTATATCTCATTGGTATTGAATTAATATTATGTCGGAAAAATATCAAATCAACCTGTTTGCAATCAGATCTCTTATAAAAACCAGAGAAATAGTTGCCAACTTTCAAAATTGTCTTATTGAGAATAATATTGATTTCCAACTGGATATTATCGATGTGATGGATGAGCCACAATTAACTGCTGATTATAAAATCTTGGCAACACCGACTCTGATAAAAGTCGCACCACCTCCCCGGGTAAAAGTGGTTGGAGATTTAAGCAATGCCAAGAAGGTATTGAAAATGATGAAGATACTTAGAGCCGGATAGATAAAATCTTTTAACCGGAAAGACCGGGAGGACTGATTTAATGCCAAAACGTATTTTAATTATTGATGACGAAGAGATTATCCGTACCTCTTTTCTGTTGGCTCTGGATAACCAGGAAAAATACCAGGTTGATACCGCTTCTTCCGGCAAAAAGGGGATAAATAAATTTTCCCAGAATAAATATGATCTGGTCTATCTGGATTTGAATATGCCGGAGATGAACGGCATAGAAGTTCTTCGGAAGATTAGAGAAATAAATAAAAAGTTGCCAGTATACATTATAACTGCTTTTTACAACTCTTTTTCCAAATCGCTGCAAGAGATAGCTTACGAGGGCTTGAATTTTGACCTGATCAATAAACCCCTCAACAGCAACCAGATTATCTGGGTTACCGAAGGAGCGCTGGAAGGGGCGGTGGAGTGTGACCAGGAAGATTAAAATAACTCTATTAACAACACCAAATTGTCCTCACTGTCACCAGGTTAAGGAGATGCTGCAAGGGAATAGCACCTCTTTTTCGGAAGACTTTGATCTATCAGTAATTGATTTGGAAAAGGCGCCCGATTTGGTGGAAAAATATCAGTTGAAAACTGCTCCGGTTACTATTGTTGAGGAGATGTTCTTTTTGAACGGTGAATATGGTCCTCAACAATTAGAGCATGGGATTGAGGCGGTTAAGACTGGTAACAGTAAGAAAATAGTAAAAAATTTGCTGGAAAACCGTCAAAAGGGAATTTTAACCGAACATCTGTCCCAAGGTACCTTATCCTTTGAACCTTTGCTGGATATAATTACTTTACCGGGTGAAATGCAGTTACGCATGGGGGCAATGCTGGTTTTGCAGGAGATGGTCGAGCAAGGTGGGAAAACTGGCCGGAAAGTGCTGACCACTCTTCATGACTCTTTAGATAAATGTATAGAGGATCCATATTCTGCCGAAGACCTGGTCTACTTGCTAGGTCAGGTGGGTAACAATGAAACCATAAAAATTCTAAGCAACATGCTTCCTGAAACCAGCGGAGAGATGAAAGAAGTGGTGGAAGAAGCGCTGGAATCTTTGGCATAACATTCAGAAGATTTTTAGGTGTGGTTGTAAGATGATGGAATATTTACCACAAAAACAGGTTGAAAGTGCGGGAATGAGAGGCACCACCATTATTGCCGTGCAGAGAGAAGGCCAGGTAGTAGTGGCAGGTGACGGCCAGGTCACTTTAGGCGATACAATTATGAAAGCCACTGCTGTTAAGGTGCGCAGACTTTATAATAATAAAGTGATCTGCGGATTTGCCGGTTCAACTGCTGATGCTTTTGCTCTGTTTGAAAAATTTGAAGTCAAACTAAAAGATTATAACGGCAACTTGACCAGGTCGGCAGTGGAGTTGGCCAAAGATTGGCGTATGGATAAAAACTTGCGCCGTTTAGATGCTTTACTTTTAACTGCCAACCAGGAGAGGGCGCTTTTAATTTCTGGCAGCGGAGATGTTATCGAACCTGATGGAGATGTGGCGGCTATTGGTTCAGGAGGGGCGTATGCACTGGCGGCCGCCCGTATTTTGTGTAAGTATACCGAGCTATCTGCCAAAGAGATAGCTATAGAGGCTTTAAAGACCGCATCGGAGATTTGTATTTACACCAATGCAAATATTGTAGTTGAAGAGATAGATATCGAGATTAAAACAACAAAATGAATTATCAGCAACAAATTATGGAAAAAATAGATATGGAAATAGTTGAAGAGGAAGATTATTTAGCGAACAATGCTTTTACTCCACGGGAGATTGTCAGCGAACTGGACAAATATATTATCAGCCAGAACGATGCCAAGCGTTGCGTGGCTATCGCTTTGCGCAACCGCTGGCGGCGGCAGAGAGTGGGACCGGAATTGCGGGAAGAGATAGCTCCCAAAAATATCATTATGATTGGCCCTACCGGCGTGGGAAAGACCGAAATAGCCCGGAGATTGGCAAACCTGTCCCAGGCTCCTTTCATAAAGGTGGAAGCCTCCAAGTTTACTGAGGTGGGATATGTGGGACGGGACGTTGATTCTATGATCAGAGATTTAACCGAACTTTCGGTGAAAATGGTCAAAGACAAAGAACAGGAGGCGGTAAAAATCAAGGCCTTATTGATAGCGGAATCAAAGGTGCTGGAGATCCTTTTACCATCCAAAAAAACCGAAAAATTTGAGGAAGCGGAACCGGAACCGGAACCGGAATTGTTCGACCAGGAAGAGGGAAGGCAACGCACTTATGATAAATTACGGACCATGCTGAAAGAGGGTAAACTGGACGACCGGTTTATCGACCTGGAAATTTCTGAGGGCATGACTCCTAATTTAAAAATATTTTCCGCCACCGGCATCGAAGAGATGGACATGAATTTCCAGGAGATACTGGGAAATATCCTCCCCAAGCGAACCAAGAAAAAAAGGGTGCAGATTCCAGAGGCGCTCCAACTTATAGCCCAGGAGGAGGCGGCCAAACTTATAGACATGGATAAGGTTATTAAAAATGCGGTAAAAAAGGTGGAGCAGACCGGAATAGTTTTTTTAGACGAACTGGATAAAATATCTGGCCGCGAAACCGGCAAAGGCCCAGACGTTTCCCGCGAAGGAGTTCAACGTGATATCCTGCCGATAGTAGAAGGATCTACCGTTATTACCAAGTATGGGATGGTTAAGACCGACCATATCCTTTTTATTGCTGCCGGGGCATTTCATGTGTCAAGGCCCAGTGATCTGATTCCTGAATTGCAGGGCCGTTTTCCCATTAGGGTTGAATTGCAATCCCTGGGCAAGGAAGAATTTATCCGCATATTGACTGAACCGCAGAACTCGTTGGTAAAGCAATATAAGGCTTTGATGAATACCGAAGGGATAGAGTTGGAGTTCGAGCAGGATGGGATTGCCAAAATATCGGAAATTGCCCAGGAGGTAAACCAGCGCACCGAGAATATCGGCGCCAGGCGGCTCCATACCATAATGGAAAAATTGCTGGATGAAGTTTCTTTCCATGCGCCGGAATTGCAAGATAAAGATGTGACGGTGGATGCTAAAATGGTGGAGGATAAACTCAACAGTA
>CAZTWC010000150.1:431-8769 GCA_964617105.1 uncultured Myxococcia bacterium | reverse complement strand
AATAGGAGAGTTAAAATCGGTATTTAGTATAGAAAAAGGACGAATAAAAGTAGATAAATTCGTCACCAATAACAGCGATATCGAGGCTAAAGTAGAAGGATTTGTGGTTCTCAATCAAGAGTTGGAAAAAAGTGCCGCCAGTCTTACCCTGAGGTTCAAACCAGTAAAAAAATTCCTGGACGCCAACCCCAAATTAGTAAGTCTTTTACAAGTGCTAAACCTTAAGAAAGGCAGTGGACCAGGCAATTTTTACAACTATTCTATGTCCGGTACTATTACCTCTCCCCTCTTAAGACCATTACCTTAGGATAGTAAACTAAGCAAACCGCTACATATTTAAAATGTTGGGCAAAATATGGCAGAAATAGAGCAAGTTATTAGAATTTTGGCCAACTCTATTGTCTTTCAGGGCCTATCTCCTGTTGACATCAGCCTTTTTTTAAAAAAAGGGGAAAAAAAACATTTTCGGCCTAAAATGCTTCTTTTTGAAAGTGGCGCCCCCAGTAGTTACATGTTGATCCTTCTGGCCGGCAAAATGAGCGTGATATGCAAACAAAAAGTGCTATCAATTATAGAACCCATCAGCATTATCGGCGAGATGGGAGTGTTGCTGAATGAACCCCGGACAGCTGGTATTTTTGCTGAAGAAGAATCCTATTGCTTACTGCTTCATAAAAAAGATTTAACCGATCTGTTTAACTCCCGTCCAGACTTGGAATCAATTATCTTAAATAACCTGCTCAAAGCGCTAAGCAATAAACTGGAACAATCAAACCTGCAGATTATCCAATTGATTTCTGAAAACAACCAACTCATAGAAGATGTTGAGAGTAAAAGACAAATTGTAATGTTGCTGAAAAATAATGATGATACAAGCAGCGCTACTGAACTTGAAAAAGAACACCTGGAAGAGAACGAACGGGAAGAGAACGAACTGGAAGAGAATGAACTGGAAGAGAATGAACAGGAAGAAGAAATTAACTGGGCGGAGAAGAGGGAGTTTAACCGAATTGATATTAATACAGAAAACTCTTTTGTGTTAATCGATACTTTTATGGAGAAATGTTCCTTGCAGGATGTAAGCCTGGGTGGATTTGGCGTTTTTCTGCCGGGCAATACCTTTGTTAACCCAAAAGAGAGAATTTGCGGAAAAATATTGCTGGAAGGTACCACGCCAATTGAATTTGTGGCAGTGGTCAGGTGGGTGGCAGGCAAAGTTATAGGATGCGAATTCTGGCGGATAGCCCCTCAGGACAAAACCAGATTGGGCACCTTTATTGAACGCAATATTGAGAAAACGGTTAATGGAGAGGCGGAAGATGTCTAATAATAAGCGGACCACAGCCATATTGAATGCGCTGGCTAAACTGCCTATCTTTAGAGGATTATCCAGAGATCAATTGGTAAAACTACTCACTATCTGTCAAAAAGTAAACTTCAAAGATAGTGAAATTATCTTCAACCAGGGCGAAAATAGTGACAAACTATACATTCTTGTCAAGGGTGCGGTGGCCATATTAATAAATCAGGTTGAAGTAGCAAAAGTAGCAAAACCCTCCACTTTTGGCGAAATCGGTATTTTTTTACAAGAGAAAAGAAGCGCTACGTTAAAAGTGCTTGGAGAAGCACTTTTTATGGTAGCCCCTTTCGACAAAATTTTTTCTCTTATGGCGTCTGACCGCATATTAAACAACCGGGTGACTCGCAACGTGGTTAGAATTATAAGTTTAAAGATAAAAGATAACAACGATGTAACTGTCAACCTGATGAACGAAAATCGTAGTCTGGAAGGAAATCTGGTGATTCTAGATAAAATTATAGAAAGCCAGAAGAAGTCGCAGGTAGATACTAACTAGTTCCAGTCCGAGAAGTCACTATCCCACCCGCAAAGACAAACGTGGCCGACTGGTAAGTTCCTGAACCTGAGATTGGGGTTTGGACATTGGCTTAGAAGCCGAAGCTGGAAATTTATTTTGGATACTTACAGGATTCTTGGCCCCGGCCGCTGGAGCAGCCGTTTTTCCCTTATTGTTAACGGCCTTACTCCAGGCGTCCCGTAATGTTTTAAGCAAAGAGATAGTGTTATCAATGGGTTTGATATCAATTTTGACATTGGCATCGCTCAACTGGTCACTCATAAACATATAGAGATTTTCCAGATTTTGACACAATTCCGGGGCGATTTTGTAATTGAGTGAATGGATTAACTCGTGGATAATCGCCTGGGCGCTTACCAGAGCCTCTCCCTTGGCAGCCATATCGTTTTCCTTAATTTTTCTCTTAGCGGTTTCACAAAACTTGATGGCTCCATCATAGAGCATAATCAATATTTTTTCTTTGCTGGCAGTAGTAACGCCGACTTGCTGGTAAGTTTGAAATCCTTGATTCATAATGAGAGCCTCCGAAAGGGTATATCAATAGGCAAATAGAGTGTCATTTTGGCTGTCACTTAAAACATCGGTTCGGGAGGAGAAAACTTAAACAGATTTTTTGATTATTTCGCAAGCCCGATTGATAGTATCTTCATCCACAGCCATATTGGGCCGTATCCTTATATTGCGCCTGGCTGAAGGGATTAACAAAAGCCCGTTTTCAAGGCAGGTATCGCAAAATAGCATTTGCTTACGCGAAGTTTCCAGGTCGCAGGCTATAATCAATCCCCTACCCCGCACATTTAGCAAACCAGGTATGGATTTAAGGTTGGTTAAAAATATCTCTCCCATCATTTGGGCATTTTCGATCAACGCTTCTTGTTGGTAGGCTTTAATTATATAGTTACATCGCACCATGTCTACGATATTGCCGTCCCAGGTGGCGGCTAGGCGACCAATTTCAGTAAAGGAACCTTTGGTCTGAGAAACTCTCTCAGTTACAGCAATACCACTAATTTGGGTTTTCTTGCCAAAAACCAAAATATCCGGTTCCAAACCAAAGTACTCGTAGCACCATAATTTGCCCACCGCCCCAAAACCGGTCTGCACTTCATCAAAAATCAACAAAAATTGATTCTGATCGGCTATGCGACGTAATGCTCGTAAGAATTTACCCCGCAGGTGACGATCACCACCGCCGCATTGAATAGGCTCGATTAAAATTGCTGCGATCTTTTCCGCTCCCCGGCTGGCTATATATTGTTCCAAATGTTCCAGACAATCATTCTCCCTCTTCTCAAGTAAAATTTGGCTGTTCTCATCCAACGGGAAAGTAATCACCGGTGCTTCAAACCGGGGCCAGGAGAATTTGGGCAAAGAGTGGAGTTTGATTTCGGGCACCTGGGATAAGGAAGCGCCAAAGCCACTGATGCCGTGATAGGCGCCGCTAAAGGTGATGATCTCCAGTTGCATCGGCTGAAATTCTATTTCCAAGTCCAGGTTGAAATTATTCTTCCAGTCCAGGGCACATTTAACCGCATTTTCAACCGCTAATGAGCCGCCGTGGATAAAAAAGTATTTATCAAAATGCCCCTGGCTTACAAACTGGTGAAACTTTTGAATGAAATCATCGTAAAGATTAGAAAATACCCGGCCGGAAGCGGTTTTGTAGGTGGCGGCCTGGATAATATCCTGGTTATACTCTTCGGAAGAGAAAATCGGATGGCCATATCCCAATGGCAGACTGGCCCAAAAACTAAACATATCAATAAGTTTTCGATTCCGTATCTGGTCGTACAGATAGGAACCATGGCTTTTAGTAAAATCTATACTAATATCTTTTTGCCGACAATCGGGAGCGACTAAATTATCGGAAATGAATTTAGTTTGCATTCCTTTACCTCCACCAGGGCGGCGTTTCGAGCCAGAGATTCCTCCGTGGCTTCCAGCAACCGCACTACCTGTAGACCAAACTGAGCGTTATTTACAGGCTGGCATTTATTTTCTAGACATTGAAAAAAGTATTCCACCTCTTTTAAAAGCGTTTCGCCCTCTTGAACCATGGGGGAAAAAACTGCCCCGGCCCGGTGGCGGCATTGATAGGAGCAATTACCTTCCTTACTGCCGATATCGTGGTTATAGATTTTAACCGGTTCCAACTGATCCAATTCATTCCAGAGGATCATGGCCTCATCACCACCAATCATGGTTTTACGAATTTTTAACGGCGCCTGGCGATTGACGTAGATATTGGCAATTATGTCGTCCAGTTGAACGGTAATGGAGCCAATTTCCAGTAAATTGCCATTAGCATCCTTCTGGCCGGTGGTTGATACGCTCTTTACTTTAGCGCCTAAAAGGTAGAGCATCATCGCCAAATCATGGGAGGCCAAGTCCCAGGTGACACTGGCATCACACCGGTATGGTCCGGTATTGATCCGTTGAGCATTGTAAAAAGATAGGGTACCGGCTTTGCCAGTTTGAATAAATGATTTAATGGTTTCAGCGGCATGAGTAAATAAAATGGGAAAATCAACCAAAACTATCTTACCATTTTTATCGGCCAATTGGCATAAATGTTCACCCTGGCTAGAATTCATGGTCATGGGTTTTTCTAACCAAACGTGCTTTGAGTTGGTAATGGCGTCCAGGGCCAGTTCATAATGGGTGTTTAATGGAGTAGCCACTATCACCAAATCGATATCATCTCCCTGGGTATTGGCTTTGACATCAGCGGTAATATCCACTGTGGGATAAGATTCTGAAGCAACTTTTAGCCGCTCTGAATTGTTATCAGCAATCCGTTTAAGAACAAAACCCGGATGCTGATGAAAGTAGCGGGTCAATATGGGACCCCAGTAGCCAAATCCTATAATTCCGGTATTAAACATTTTTTATCTCCAAAAAATTATTTATTGTTGGATACTTCCAAGGTGTAGTAATCGCAAGTTAGCATGCCGCCCGGCGAAAATATCCGTACAAAGACATCGGCACTATCTTCTTTGCCTGTACTGCCTTTACGGCTGAAGGTGTTGGAAGAACAATTCCAGGTCTGAGAGGAGCAGGTGTCTTGGTGGTCATCCCGCTTTTCATATTTGTAGCACATTTTTAGATCAGAATCAGGGGGTGGAGTAAACGCAAGTTTAACCTCAAATTCATCGGAAAACCAGTCAGAGTCATCTTCGGCAAAAAATTTAAAAATATCTTCATCATTAGAGGGCAAAATTATTCCGGTAATACTTATACTGCTGCCCTGATCTTTATCTGAAAGAGTACCCAGGTAACGTCCCTCAGTGCAAGTACCTTTGGGGTCATCTGCTTCATCAGCGCACTCACAACCGTTTTGCACTTCCAGGTCTAGATCAAAAAAATCAGAATTGCACTCTTTAATGGCGCATTTACCAGAAGTGCACTCAGGTTGACCATTAGGCAACTGGCAACCGTCCTTACAGGAGACACTAGTGGCTGAAAGGGGTACCAACAACTCCCCATTCCTGGCAGTAGAATTTTTGATAATCATTTTCCCCTTGGATTCTCCCAGCCCCGAGGTGGTATACTTGACTAAATATTTGATCTCATTACCCTGGTTCAGGGTTACCGGCAAGCCGGGGAGAGTTCCCAATTGAAACTCTTTGGATGAATCGGCGGTCAAAGTTATATCGGTTATCTGCAAGGGCCCTTTGCCAACATTTTTGATGGAAAAATCCATCTCAGCCTCAGTATTTCCTTCAGCAATAATCTGCCCGAACTCTCCTTTCGCTGGCGTAACTTCAATTTGCGGATCTATGGCTATGCCTTCCAGCGCAAACTTGGTTTCCGGGGTATTGGGATCGTTACTGACAATGGTTAGTTCCGCCAGGTGTTTACCAGCGGCTTTGGGTAAATAACGCAAAGAGAATTCCTGAAGGTTAAAACTCTTTATGGTGATGGGATTATTGAGCGGAGGATGGATTAAAAAATTAGCCGCCTCCTCTGGGCTGGCAGCACTAATGCTGCCTGAAATCTGTAATGGTTTCTCTCCCATGTTGGCTACCTGAAAGTTGATCTCTAACAACTCCCTCACCTGGGTTTCGGAAAAGATAAATTTCTCGGGTGCAGTCAACTGCATATAGGGAGTGGTATAGGAACTGCCAAAAAACTTTACCCGATGCAAAGGATTATTTTGGTCGTTACTATTGATAATAAGATGGCCAAAAATAAAATTCTCCTTTTTGGGGGTATAGATAAGTTTGACCTGCAATTTATCGTTGACTGCCACACTCTGGGCTGGCGGAGCCGGTGGCTCTATAGTTAAATCTTCTACAATAGAGTCTTCACTAAAACCAATTTTTTCAATAGAAAGCACTGCATTGCCGGTTCCCAGATTTTCAATGGCTATATTCTGTTCCCGTTTACTCCCCACCTTAACAAAACTAAAATCAATTTCATCGGTATCAACTTTCATCTTTGGAATGCCGATAGACCTGGTCACCAGGGGAATCGCCAGTTCAAATTGGCTCTTCTGGTCCAGTTTAATATTCAGCAACCGGTATTTTATTATCAATTCACCTCGGTCAGGGGCTGGGTCGTTAGGTACATAACCCATGGTTAATTCGATATGTTCTCCCCCTTTCAACACCAGGGGGATCTTCTGGTCAAAACCTATGGCGAAATCTTTGCTGGTCTCTTCCGAAAACAGGATATTGGATATTTCAATTTTTCCCTTGCGCACATTGGTCAGGGTTAAAACCTTCGACTCTTTGCAACCCAGGTTAATACATTTGAATCCCAGTTTGGGCGGGGAAGCGTAAAGATATTGGTCCTCCTGGCTACCATCTCCATTCTCTGCTGAAGGGGTGCTATCCTCAGAACCGCAAAAAAACAGGATGGAAGAACACATAGTTAGTATTAAAAGCGAAAATAGTTGGACTACTTTTGTGTGATACATCGTCTACCTGACAAATTTTAGAGGCAATGGAGTTGCATAGATAGAAATTGGTTAATAAGTTCATCCACCTACTTGATGATGAACTTGTTACCTTTTCTCTCTATCTTAAAAATCTCCATCATATCGCCCTTTTTATTTAGTTTTACTGTCTTTTCATCTGCCAGTTGCCCATTTATATAGGCGGTAACCGTGGCATTGGTGTTGCCGTGGCCAAAGCAGTGCTGGCTAATAATGTCTTCTATATCATCACCGACGTTCAGACGAAGTACCCCCTCGCTGAGACCGGTTATTAAGGCATCAACGCTTATCCCTAAAAGCAAAGCGATAGTTTGGGTGGGTATATCTTCACAGTCCTCCTGGTAAAGGACTTTGACTCCATAGAGCCCATCTTTCTGCCCCGGGTTGGTATGAATAATCCGCTCAGGCTCCTCCTTGGCGCCAAAGGCAAACCACTTGGGGGTGCCAAAAATCCCCCAGTTAGGATTACGGCTTTGCTCGGGAATTTTGGTGCAGACATCGCCATAGGGATTTTCATAGACCAGGTCCACATCTCTAAAATCGTTGTCTATCATGCTGTCATCGCCATTTTCATAGGTTAACTCCAACTTAAGCACATGGCTTTCATTTGATTCTATCCCCATGCCCGACAACTCTATATTTAACTTAGCCTGGTTCGGATCGTTACTGGACAACACCAGAGTTCCCCGGGAACGACCCAGGATAGCGGCGGTATATTCCACATATACATTGGCTTTGCCTCCAGCGGCAATTTTTCCCAGGATAGTGGGGGAAAAAGAGAAGTCGGAATCACTGCCCGGCGCAAAAAACATACGGATATCCAAATCGGAGCCACCCTGGTTACTGATAATCAGCACCTCCTGCTGGCTCTTACCTATCTCAACGTTCATAAAAGAGATCTTTTTACTATTCACCTCAATTTTTGGTGGAGTTTTGCTGATCCCCAGCAGTTTTATCGGGATATTCGGGGTGTCTAGATCGTTGGTGGCAACAATCAATCTCTCCTGATGAATAGCAGCATCAGAGGGTTTATAGGTAACCTGTACCTCCAGGTTCTCCTCTGGTTTTAAATAACTGGGGAATTTCAAACTATTATCAACCATAAAATTAGTAGAAAGGGGTGGGTCGTTGTGAACCTTGGTTATCTCCAGATTTTTATGCCCCTCTCCCTTATTGGTAATCTTCAGCGACAAGGTTTTTTGATCCCCCACTGCCACGTAACCAAAATCGAGTTGGGTCGGTGTAACTTCAGCCAGCGCCTTACCCTGGTATATAGACTTGAGTGGTATTTCCACCTTGGGAAAATCGCGGTCATTGCTAATAATGGTCAAATACCCCATCTTCTCCTCTTCCTGATTGGGGGTATAACTGATTTGTATGGTCTGTTTCTTCCAGGGTTTGATATGTAGAGGAAAAATCGCCTTGTCAAGAGGGGAACAAGGGGAGCAGGTGAACTCATCGCTGGTGCCGCCCGCAAGACTGATATCCAATATGGTTAACTCGCAATCACCAATATTCTCAA
>CAZTWC010000150.1:0-421 GCA_964617105.1 uncultured Myxococcia bacterium | reverse complement strand
CCTCTTTCTGATCCTGTTGGTTGATTTTAGCGCCTTGCCAAAGTAACGATGAGGGTGAAACCTCTATTAAGGGCTCCTGTTTGGTACTGCAGGTGGTAGATAGATCATGTACACAGTAGCCATTATAACAGCGCTGGCCCTCTGGACAATCGGAATTTTGTTTACAGAAAGCAATGTATTCTGTCAAAGGAGGGTCTTCGCTGCATGATATTGATAGTAAAAACACCGACAATAACAGAAACATTAGGAGTAGAATTTTTTTAGTCATATTCCCCCCAGATTTTATTTGAGTAATTCATTTGAATTTAATATTATATCATATTGAGTCTATATAAGGCAATAATTAACTAGTTTCTGTCCGAAACCCCTTCGGCGTTCCCACAGGGATCA
Organism: uncultured Myxococcia bacterium; assembly: GCA_964617105.1. Classification (GTDB taxonomy): domain Bacteria; phylum CAZTWC01; class CAZTWC01; order CAZTWC01; family CAZTWC01; genus CAZTWC01. The sequence goes on along the minus strand of CAZTWC010000150.1, from coordinate 31 downwards.
CCTTCGGCGTCAGTTAATTCCCGGATGGAAA
>CAZTWC010000149.1:6934-8919 GCA_964617105.1 uncultured Myxococcia bacterium | reverse complement strand
AACGGCGGCGGCGGGGGCGGAGGTGTATCCTATTGTATCTATAAAGATTCAGGGGCCCTACCGGTTTTAAATAACAATACTTTTATCACTGGTAATGGAGGTGTGGGCGGAACATCATCCACCACTAGCAGCAAAGGCAGTGATGGTCTATGGGGCGAGAAAAATTGGTAAATTGTTGTCCATCAATCTATATTTTCATGCCTTGCCTGCTATGGCAGCGTTCCATTTTTTGGTGCAGCCTGGTCAAAACCTCTCTTTTGTCCAGGCACCAGTCAGGCGCAAGTGAATTTTTTCCGCCTTCACCCACCAGGCGGTGAATAACTGTGCTGAAAGGCAGCCGCTCTAAAAAAGCCATCACTCCATCCAGATACTCCTCTATCTCCAGGGGCTTAAAATCCCCGTTCCGATATTGTCGGGCCAGTTCTGTATTCGGAGGTATATAGATATTGTGTATCTTAACTCCATCTAACTGCAAATCTGCTATCAGTTTAGCGGTTTTGAGCCAATTTGCCCGCGTCTCACCGGGAAGTCCCAAAATAACATGGGCTACCACTGGGATAGATAGTTTTTTACAGCGTTTTACTGCCTGAATAAAGTCGAGCACCGAATGTTGGCGGTTAATCCGGGCCAGAGTGAGGTCATCAGCGCTCTGTAAGCCAATTTCCAGCCATAGATAGGTTTTGGATGCCAAATCTGCCAAGAGTTCCATTACAGGCTCTGGCAGGCAGTCTGGTCTGGTGCCAACTGCCAGCCCCACTATTTCGGGCCGGGAGATGGGCTGGTTGAAAATGTCAGCCAGCAATTCAACCGGGGCATAGGTGGCGGTATGGTCTTGAAAGTAGGCGATAAACTTGTTGGTTTTAAAACGCTTTTTCAATCGGGGCAACCCCTGGTCTAATTGTTCCATAAGGCTGTGTTTCGAATTAAAATTAGCAGGGTAGAGTTCCTGGTGAGAGCAGTAGATACAACCGTCGTCTCCTTTATTGCCATTGCGGTTGGGGCAGGTAAAACCATATTTAATGGTGATTTTTTGTACCCGACAACCAAATTTTTTTCGCAAATGATGGTTCAAGGTAAGATAGCGTTCAGAGGTGTTTGGCATTAGCACTTTTAGTATCAAAAGATAAGATTGTTTTCCAAAAATAGCAGAAGTTTCCTATATTATAAAATATTCGCCTATAGGTAAAATAAATAATTTGTTTCATGGCAAATATTAGTTCTCGGTTAATCAGAAGGAGACCTCTTCTTGGTCTGGCGCCCCACCATTTTTTGGGCAAATGTAAATACCACCAATCCCAATATAAGGCAAATTGTCAGCCAGGAGATTATAGTTCCAACTGTTATCAAGGGATCATTGAAGGTGAATTCCAAAAGATATTCGCCCTTTGGTGCATCAACTGCCAAAAGACCATCATGATCCACAATTTCCCCCCGGCTTACTCGCCATCCACGATGTTGGTTTTGATTGACTACTATTTTTGCATCCTGTTTCAGGTTTACTTTTAATTCAATCCGGTGGGGTGACCAACTGTGCCTTTGTACACTGCCCTTTTTCGGGTTTAATAGATACTCTTCCTGTTCCAAATCACCTCGAAGAGATGGGGAAGTTGCAAAGGGCTGCTCTTCAAAGCAGTAAATTGTCCCCAAATTGGCGGCTGGCCAGACATGAGCGTCCCAGCGGTTGCCCACAGCCTGGGCAAATGGGCGCTGAACTTGTTTTGCAGAGGTCCTGGAGAAAATATGGCGCATCTGTTTCTGGTTGAATGCAAAGGGCTCCCAAACTGAAAGAATGGCGGTTATTAGAACCAACACCAGAGTGACGGGTACAGAAATTTTAGCGACGAGATGGTGAATCTTTTCTGGACTGCCGGGGGAGATGATTTTTGCTAACCATGCTGAATTTAGCCATTTTAGCAGATAGTATTCCAGCAATTGCAGGCCCCGGCCAGCGCGTTCCACTGGGTCTGGCAGAGGGTCGGGAGGAG
>CAZTWC010000149.1:0-6924 GCA_964617105.1 uncultured Myxococcia bacterium | reverse complement strand
CCCCGGCCAGCGCCAAGGGCAAGAAAAAAAGCAATAATAAAAGTGTAGCGAAAGGGATTCCTGAGATTTTCGAAGAAGGGGAGATGTTTTAACAGATCATAGAGCCTGAACAAACCGTTGTCTCCGGTGGCCAGGGCGGCAAAAATAGCGGCAAAAACTAGCAGGACTATACTGGTTTTGTCCCGCATATAGATGGCAAAAATAAACAGAAACAGGGTTGAGGTTCCCACATAACTGCTGCCTAATGAATAGTAACCCATATTACGGGTGGTATTAAATAGCATTCCCAAAATGTGATTTATGGAATAGGATTCAGGTTTTACCCAAACCCGCGGCACATCAAGCAGGGTTTCCATAACTGGCAGAAAACGTATTGCAGAGAGGCAAATGGTGACAATTCCCATTAAAAGTAAAACCGTTATAGGCTTTGACAGAGTTTTTAAATTTACTTCCGCTTTTAAAGGTGGTGACAAAGAGGGGTATTGAATCCTGGCAATCAAAGCGTTTCCAATGTGGGAAAACATGATCACCAGCAACATCAAGGCAATTAGAGGGGTAGGGATAGCCCCACCTTCACAGAATACCCAGGCCATGAAGAAACCACCTACAAGTATCCATCGATAGGATGAACGGAGGCTCTTTTCATAGGACAAAAGGATCCATGGCAGGAGTAAAAATCCGAGAAAAGGAAGATGCCCGTCAATAAATACCCTTACAAATCTTCCGGAAAAACAAAAAAGCGGCGCAGCAATCAGAGCGCCAACTCCACTAATTCCTTTGAATTTTGCTATCTGATACATCCCCTCAAGCCCTATAATGAACATCACCAGAATGCTTATTTTCATTCCTGGCAGTAGGCCGAACAAGATAAAAAACAGGAAATTTGGGGATATGATGTTAGTCTGCACATTGCCAATTGCCACCATCCCGCCGCAAAAATAGGGATCCCATACAGGAAATTGGTGGTATTTAGTGTAAGAGAGCAGGGCGCTGTTGATATGGTGAAGGTAGAATGTCCAGTCGTGACCTGTCCCTATGTTTTGTGGATGCTCCAGGCCGTCCACCAAAAATAGGCTGGCCAAAATTATCCACAAAAAAATTCGCAACCCGGGGATTTCTGTAAAATATTTTGAATAAATTGTTTTGAATGGCATGATTAAAGTTCCAGGGATCTCAATCTTAATTTTTTTGCAAGGGTACGGTGGATACCGGCAGCATCTTCCCGTCGGGTCCTTGCCAATGGTTTCTGGTTCCTTCGTCCAGAATCATATAGACCTGGCTGTAGTGAATTCCGTGCTGGTTTGCCAGTTGATGCACAAATCGTTTCTCTGCCCAGTGATAATCATCCTCCTGCCGCCAGCGTAGGTTTGGAAAACGGTTTTTTGACCTTTTTTGCCATTTTGGGGATTCCAATACCAATTGTTGAAAGATAGCCTTCCGTTTCTTGGTTTCGATGCCAAAACGCCGGGCATGGTCTGTGTACTCCAAAGGCTCGGGGCTATTTTTGGTTAGTTCCAGGATAATATTTGCAAAATAGAAAATAGGGATAAGCAATAGGGCCAGTTGAATAACGGTCCGATGTTTTTTTAGGAAATTATAAAGGAGTTCGGTTCTATTCATGTCAATGGTTCCTTTCCAATAAAAGGAAATTTCTTAATCTTCGAACCTTAAATATCCCATCTTGTCAAGATTATGAAAATCGGGACGAATTGGGGGTGAAAAAGCCCCTGCCTGAGTTCCTCCACCCTGACGTGAACGCTCTATGCGAAATAGATTCATCCGCCATTGGTCTCCGGGATTGGGCGGGCCGTCTATAACCGGCTTGAAGGAGGAGAAGGGGATGGCCACCTCAACCTGCCAGCCCTTATCTCTGCGGCTGAGGTCATTGATTTTACCGTCAATTTTTACCGCACTTTTCATCTTACTTTTCCAACCCAGGTCCATCTTTTGCCGGTAAGTTGGAAAATAGGCGTCAAAGACAATGTTGTTAGGATTCACCTCCAACTCAAAATAGGTGGCCTGGTTGTCATCAGGATCGAGAAATATCTCCACCACCTCCTCCTTATAGATAGGATCATCGTGTTTATGAGTCTGAGCCCATATATCAGGGTCTTCACACCAAAAGGCAACATATAAAAATTGGTCATCCCAAATAAGGGCCGCTTTGGTTTCAAAGGTGGGCGAACCCTGGCCATTGGTGTTTCCAAAAGGGGGAGTGGTCTTTGTCTCTTGCCAGATTATATCATCCAAAATCCCATCGATATTAGGGGGATTGGAGATTTTTTTAGCCACATAAACGGGTAAGCGTTTGAAGGTGAGATTGCCGTTGGTATTTTTGTTTTTGCAACCAAACAGGGAAGAGATGATAATTATTGTTAGCAATATCAACATGATTCTGGTGAGATTGCTCCGATTTATTATATTGAGATATGCCATGCTTAAGATTGAAAAGAATTCCCGGGATTGAAATCCCGGGTTGTTTACCTACGTGGTTGTTGTAATTAGTAAGTTTGCCTTCTTTGTTAAAAATAATTATGGTGATAGTAGCAATTTTTTCTTTAACAATCAAAGTTTTCTGTATAGAGCCTTTCGACTTGTGGCAAATTTCAACCTCGTGGTCCATCTGGGCATTCTGACTCATGCCATTTTTCAACCTCGAAGCCAACCCAAGTAGCCTGGTTGGTAAATCGCCATTGGATGGGGTGAATTTTTAGATTGTGAGCAAAATACCGCCTTATTAGCACTTTGCCCGATTGAATTAATTGGCATTTTTGGTTAAAATTGTTAACATATATAGTAGTTTCTAATAATTTAACTTGGTGAAATGGTTTTATCAGAATAAGGGTATTTTGGGATTAAGATGGTTGTCAAATCCGGATGTGTCGCTGTCAGCAAACTAAAGGAAGATCAAGCGGGTCAGGCCATTGTGGAGGCCGCCATAGTGATCCCCATGATGGTGGTGATTATCCTTTGCACAATCCAGTTAACCATGGTGCAGCAGGCCAAAATGATGATGGAATACGCTGCCTTCAACGCTGCCCGGGCTGGAGTTGTAAACAATGCTGATCCAAACGTAATGCTAAATGCGGCGTTGGTTTCGCTGGTGCCAACTTTTGCCCGCAGCGACACTATGGAGGAATTTTTTAAAACCTGGGCCAAGGTTAAAGTGATCACTCAAGCTACCAACTTGATAGACAAAGGCACCGCCTCCCTGGCTAAATTTTTAACCAAATATCAAATTAAGATTGGGAAATATATTCCAGATGTGGCTTTTATAAAGGTGGAGGTTGTTCATCCCAAAAAAGATATGTTGGGCGGCCAGCAAGAGATGGATTTTGACGACCCCGCCAATGCCGATGCCAATCGCCTCTCCATCAGGGTGAGATACCTTTATATTATGCGTATTCCTTTGGCGAACTGGTTAATACATACCTCCTGGGTAGCCTATCGGGTTGGGGTAACCCTCACTGGATGGCTCCATGCGCCGGAAGCTAAAATGGGACTCGGGTTTTCCAATTATACCCTTAAAGGGAAAGAGCGGCAGAAGTATATAGATACCATGGTGGCAACCAAGGCTGTAATTGGCGGAAGAGAAGATGGCAGGCAACTAGGGATATATCGGCTGTTGGCCCGAACCGCCAAAATTTATGTAATGCCTCTGGAGGCCACCTACACTATGCGAATGCAGTCCAATTTGTATAAGCGTAATTTGCCTTGATTGGGTAAAGAATAAAGATACCTGGCACAAATTTGCCTGGATTGGCAAAGACAAAGGAAAGGAAGAAAACTCAAAAATGGCCTTTTTTCTTCTCAGAAAAATGATGAGCAATGAACATGGACAGGCTATTATTCTAGCTGCCCTGGGCCTATTGGTTATGACCCTGGGGGTTCTGGCGACCATCAATATCGGTGACGCAGTTTACCAGAAGATCAAATTGCAGAATATGGCTGACAGTGTAGCCTATTCCACGTCCACTCTGCAGGCCAGGGCGCTCAACTATATCTCTTTTGTCAACCGGGCTCAGGTTTTTCACTATGTTTCCATGATGTCTTTCCAAACCTACCTTTCTTTTATGATGTTTTTAGAGGCGGGAATGGCGGTGATGTCCGAGTTCTTCCACAATCTCAATGTGCTGTGCAATACCTGCAAATGCACTAAGTACATTTGCTCTGCCATACCATACATAGGGCAGACCCTACCTCCGGTACTGAGCCAGATATCCCTGGCCTTACAACTAGTTATTAGTGCTATAGGTGCGATTATTGATGTTTTTGATGCTTTTATCGGAGGCATACTGATACCTGCGCTCTATTATATCAATTGGGCTATGTGGGCTTCGCAGATAGCAATGCTGGAGGCTGTGGTTGCTCAGGTTGCCACTTCATTGATTGGGTTGGAATTGATAAATACCATTGCTAAAAAATATCTTAAAAAAGATCCAGGTCTGGATATGGACAAAACCAGTTACTTGACCCTGGCGCTAAACATGTTTGCCTGGAACAATATTTTTGACCCGGCTGGTGGAACGCCCATAACACCGGTACCAAAATTGCCCGGGATGAAAAGCAGTGACCCGGGAGTAAAAAGAGCCCAGCGTTTGATGGCTGAAATAGCCAATGCCACTCGGTACAACGAGTTTCTCACTTCCCGAACCCTCTCTCAGAAGATGAAGAAAATTATAAATAATCCGTTTAGTGGCAGCATTAAGATTGAAAAGAAAGGGCAGACCAAAATGGTCACTCGAAGTTCAACCTGCGCTGGCAATATCCACAATTGTATTCGAAAAAATGACGCTTCTGGAGTTTATATGCACGATGGTTCCCAGATGGCGGCTGATGATACGTTAAAATTAAAATACGGAAATATATTTATGAGATTGATCCTTTTTGTTACCAGAATAAGCAGGAGAGCAGAAACCAAAGGGGATGCCGTTAGCGTCAAGGCAGCGCCCGATGGCCAGGGTGAACACTGCCGCTTTGATAAATGGGGCAAAGGGAGATGTGTTGGCATAATTATTCCCTGTTTATGTTTTAAGTGCAGGGGCTTTTTATGTATCAAAGGTATGTCCTCCTGCTGTAGCGGCTGCAATGAGAAGAAGGCTCATTATAAGTGTGCCGGTGATGCCCATAATCATCCCTGGCACGGCATTGCCCCCTATTTAAAGTTTAAACCCAATCCTGATCCGAATAAAAATTTTGGCCAGCCCAGTGTCTATATCTGGCTCAATCGCTCCCCCAAGCGGCTAAAGAAGGCTTTTACCATGCAGATCAAGTATAGCGATTCCACTGGCAGCAGTTCCCTGGATATGACCACCGGCCGCCAAGGATTGGCTAATCAAAATATTTTCAAGGGGGTAAACGCTATCAGCCGGGCAATGGTCTATTATCACCGTCCGGGCAATTGGCAGGAGGCGCCCAACTTTTTTAACCCCTTCTGGCGCTCCAGGCTGGCTCCCATTGGAGATACTATAAGCCAGGTTTTAAATATGGTGGCGGGATTGCCCTCTGGTTTTAGCCGTTTTGTATTGGATAATATTATAACTCATTAAAGTTGGACAGAATGGAAGTCAGATCATTTGTCAACCCGGCATTAAAATGCCGAGAATTCTTTTCGTTCTTAAAAAAAGAGGCAGGTTCTTCCATTACCGAGATGGCCCTGGTGGTTCCGCTGATCACCTCTATTACTCTTTACTCTATTTTTTTTACAGATATTCTCCAGATCCGTTTTAAGGTGGAGGAGATGGCCAGGTTTGGCGCCTGGGAATATACCGCCAACCAGTTGTCCGACTATGATCAAGGCCAGCATGGCCGGTTGTTTTTTAACAGCTGGAAAAAAATTACCCAAGATCAGAACAAACGTTTTCAAAATCTCGATTCCACCAATACCACCTCTTCGATGAATATTTTATTGAACCTGATTAATCCTTACCAGGGTTTGGCCAGCGGCAAGGTTTATGCAACCGGTTTGCAGTTTAGTATGCCTATGGGATTAAGTTTATCTTCCAATATCAGTGGTAAAGCGATAAAAGCCCTGGGCAGTATGAGCTCAAACGGTGGTAGTTCTTTTACTCCTGGCAGTGTGATGACCGATTATGATAGCGGTTCCAGAGGAATATTGGGTAAATTTGGCTTCAACTCCAGTGGGATGGTGGTCAGTGTGGCTCGAATTGGACTTAAAAACAAATTGATTCCCACCAATTTTCTGCAGAGTTTTTATGGTCAAAAACATTTGCAGTCAAATCATAAACATATTGGCGTCTGGGGCTTCAATTTTTTACTGGCTGACGACTGGCACCTCAATGACGGCAGAGATATTAAATTGCCGGGTGTTATCCACAGCAGTGGCGGAGATCCCCCTTACTTTAAACAAGTAAACCGGATGGCTTTTTTGGGCATGGGACGATATATCAACCGCATCGACAGTATGCTGAAAGTTCTCCAAAAAGAGTTTTTCAACTTCCAGTCTCCCATTAGCACCAGGATGGTTTCTCTCAACTACCGTGGAGATCCAGACAGTGGAATGGTTACTTTGCCAGTAGACGGCGGCCGGAGCAAGTTTGACACCTCCCCCATGCGGGTAGATGTTCGCCGGGAGAGTTCCAAATATTACCAGACCTTTATGAAAAGGGGTAAGTATTTTATGGGCTGCAAAAAGTCTGGCAAGAGACCCTGTCAATATAAGTAGTTGAAACAGGATACTAATTTAATGTGTAAAAAGATCTTCAAAATGGTTTTATCACTGGCAATGGCCATGGCAATTATCGTTGCCGCCATCATGGTCTCCCATCCCACCAGGGCCAGGAGATTTATCAGTCCGGCAGAAAACTATTTTAACCACTCCATGCCTCATTATCCCGGGGTGATGGAATTCCCTATGGCCCAGAATATTCGGGTAAATCAAAATACCATGCAGGCTACCTATTT
>CAZTWC010000148.1:0-8921 GCA_964617105.1 uncultured Myxococcia bacterium | reverse complement strand
CGTTGTCAACCTGGCTTACGAGATGGCCCGCCGGGGCCAGCGGGTGTTGATTATAGATACCGATTTTGGTCAGGCCAACATCGATGTTATGTTGGGCATGTCAGCAAAATACACCATAGAACAGATTATGACCGGCGAGAAAAAACTTACCGATGTCCTGATTCAGGGACCTGAAGGGATGTTTATTCTCCCCTCCACCTCTGGTCTTACCAATTTAACTGATCTGCCGCCGGAAAAAAAGATGCTGATCCTGTCGGAGTTGGAGATACTCGAGGACTGTTTTGATATTGTTCTTATTGATACAGGGGCGGGCATACACGATAATGTGCTCTATTTTTGCAGCGCTGCCCATGAAGTAATACTTATTGTGATGCCCCAATTAACCTCATTAAAAGATGCAGCCAGTTTGGTCCTAAATGCCAATGTGAAATATAAGGAGAGCAAATTCAATCTGGTGATCAATATGGCCGACTCAATTGAGGAGGGGAAACATTTTAGCCGAAAATTTATTAGATTTATCGATACTGTTTCACTAAAAAAAGATATAAATGTATTAGTGAAACCCATCGGCTATATCCTGAGAGATAAACAAGTTGAACACTCCATTATTCAACAGAAACCAATTATGTCCCTATATCCAACGGCTGTGGCCAGCAAATGTATTACTCTACTAACGGACAAAATTCTCCAGAGCAAAAAAATAATGCAGCCCAAAGGATCCATGCAGTTTTTTTTGCGTAAGTTTTTGACAGAAGGGGCCGCGTAAACCAGAATGACCAATTATCAGCACCGGGCGTATAAATCGCAACAGAGCAAAATGGCCGCCAGAAATGCTCTTGTAGAAAAAAATTATGCCCTGGTAAAAAAAATCGCCTTTCGAATATGCAATCGCCTGCCGGGCCAGGTGGATGTTAATGATTTGATCAGCGCTGGGGTTATGGGGCTAATTGATGCGGCTGAAAAATTTGATCCTAACCGCCACAAAAAATTTCCCACCTACGCCGAATTTCGGATAAAAGGGGCGATTTTAGACGAATTGCGAGCCCTGGACAGCCTACCCAGAACTACCCGCAGCAAGGCCAATAAATTAAAAAAAGCCCGGGACAAATTAGCCCAGGAGTTAGGCCGGGAACCAGATGTGGAAGAGTTGGCCAAATCAATGAAAATCAGCCTCAAAGAGTTTCATAAATTATCTGACGAGACTAACAGTTACATTTTTATGAATTCCGATGATATCGGGCTCAAGGAAGAGGGAAAAATGGCCAAATGGAGTCAACTCCTGGGCCAGGATGAGCTGCCGGAGCAATTGACCCATCTGATGTTGGATGATGCCATAGATAATTTGAGTAGTGCCATTGAAAAACTACCGCAAAAACTAAAGACCGTTATCGGCCTCTACTACGTTGAAGAACTAAATTTCAAAGAGATAGGCCGGGTTCTGGAGTGTACTGAATCCAGAGTATGCCAATTGCACCGGGAAGCGGTTATAAACCTTAAAAATAAAATTACTACTCATGAGGCTCAATGACCTTTTTTCTTGCATCTGATTTAAAAATAGTCTAGTATCCATCCGGACAATAACTCTATTGAAAACTATTGATAACCAGGGTATATACTCAAAATTACCCAAAACCGCTGATGGAGTTGATCATGGCAAATGCAAATCTTAAAACCTTTCAGGAAAATACTGGAAAAAAACTAACCCCAAAACAGATGGTGATGGAAAACTTTGGCGGCAAGCAAAAGTTGATCGATCAGTTAAAAGATGTCTTGTTAAAGGACGAGGACGAGAGTAAAGACGATTATAGTAAAAGAGTAAAGCGCATTCCCAACAAAAAACTGTTGCGCTTATATTCCTTCAAGGAGTTAGTCAATGAGAAATTTGGCTCAAAAGAGAAACTCATCGACCAGATAGTCAAGAATCGATTAACGTTGTTTGGCAATCAGCCCCCCGAGTATAAAACCAGACTGAACAATCAGGGATTGGGCCGGTTGTTGGACGAAAACAGCAAACTGGAAACTTTAATCGCTAAACAGCAATAAGAGCCAGTCCGCAAAAAAAAAATTGTTAGGATCGCGCCAAACACATCTTTTCAGTTTTTCCTCTCTGGTCATCAAATGTATTCCAGCATGGCCGGCTTTGGCCTTCTTTTTGACATGTCTCCTCTTTCCGACCGACTCAATTCCCCTCCACCGGCAAAATAATCTCCTTCAACGATTTAAAAGCCAACCGGTTATTTTATTTGATCAGAGTCATGGTCAGGCCTGGTCATTGTGGGATACAGGCCTGATGGGCTATTCCAGTCTGGCGGTAATGCTGCGCTCCGAGGGATATAATCCAGCCACCGTCACGGAATCATTGCCGGTAGCACTGGCCAAAATGGGCCGCGGCGATGTTTTGGTGCTGGGGATTGCCAAGAACGGAAAATATAGCCAGGAAGATAAACTGGCCATTGAAACCTATGCCCAGCGAGGGGGCAGTCTTTTGATCCTGGGAGAGCATGATAATATCTTCTCCACCGCTGATTTCCAGAACAGCCTGGTCAGCGATTGGGGATTTCGCTTTTTAAACAGTTTCATCGAAGATAAACAAAATAACCTTCAACAAAAAAAATATCTGGCCCAGTTTCGTTCCCCTTTGTTGGAATTGGATCAAATCTTTTTAATGTGGGCCGCCCCGCTGATTATTGACCAACCAAAAAAATTCCATCCTTTTCTCATATCTTATCCAACTTCAAAATTGCAGCCCGAGTCAATAGCAGCAGTCTGGGGCACTGTCCAACGCGGAAGGGCAATAGGTATTGGCGACAGCGAACTGTTTTGGAACAGCAGCCAAAACCTGTCCCGCAGCCAAAACTACCTTTTTACCAGGACGATTTTTCGTTGGCTCACCTTTAAACACTCCCCCCTGAAAAAAATAGAAATACTCCCTCAATTTAACCTGATTTCCGGTAAAAAACTTCACTTAAAAGTCAACCATACCCCTGGCACCAAACTACGTATCCATTCCAATAAATTACAACTGCAGGTTGAACCGGGGCTTAACCAACATATTCTTACCGGAGAGATCCATACCGATGATTTCATTATCTTGAGCGACCCATTGGGAAAAGTAACGGTGACGGTCTGGGTGTTGAAGGCCGATCCCGCCTGGCCGACTATTTTTATCGACCATTCCGCTCAAGCCAGACGCGTGGATGATACCCCTTCCGGGCTGTTGCTTATGGCAAAAAGGCTTAGAGATATGAAATTCAAAGTTATGGGAGGAGATACTTTACCTGAGCCGGAGCCCTGGGGATTGGTTATGGCCAATCCTTTAAAAACTGTAGACATGCAACGCCTGTTAAAAATCGAACACTTGCTTTTAGCAGCAGAATCCTTCACCTCCTCGAACCAGTCGTTTCTGATAAATACTTTTTTTGACGCCAACTCTAAAGAGATCCCTTCTCCCATAGGCAAAGTGGCAAAATATTGGGGATTACGAATAGTCCCAAATCTAATCTGTCAACCGCTAAAAGGGGATAAATTTTTTAAACCGGTTTTTTCATTCAAGATGGCAGGAACCAAAGAAGATGAACGGATAATAAAAATCGGTTTGACCAGAAGCAGTGCCATTATTAAACAAAACCGCCGGGGGCATTCATACATTAAGATAAATGACTCTGCAATCTATCTCTGTGAAAACAACCTGGGCTATTCTGGAGGGATAAAAAGAGTTGATAGGTCAAATTTTCATCCATTTATCATGGAGGACAAGACCCTTTTTCTGGCCGATACAGATCTATTGACCAATGAAAATATTGACCGCTATGATAATGCCTATATTTTAAAAATGTTTACTGGTTTGAAAAAAACCTTAGGGCTCCCTCAAAAATAATTGCTATTACCTTCGTCAAAATTTAAGTCACGAATGTTATCTCCCCGCCGTAAGTCTGCGGATTTAGTATCTCTCTCATTGAAATTAAGCGTCCCGGAGGCCATGATTTCTAAATATTCGCTGGCAGACACAGTATCATCCTCCAGCAATTTGAACAGGCGGGCGCTATTTCCATGTATTTCAACCATTTTTAGCAATTTCCAATTTTTGATATAATGCCTCCGGCAGAAGCCTTTCATAGATGCCATCTGGGAACAACCATGTTGCCTGCAAAATTGTTCTTCTTTCATACACAACCTCGATAAATATAGAACCAAGTTTTGGACTTGTACAAAGTTGAAAAAAATACCACTAAATTAATTAGGAACTATTTAGTTACAACCTTGGTATTTGTCAAGTTTTTTCCTGTAAAAATGATAAAAAAGCCAAACGGGATAAAAATTTATTGGCAACTCCTTGCGTCCCGAAAAATTTTGATAGTGCTTAAAGATAATTTTTGGTATAATTTATGATTGTGATTTTTCTTTGGTAAAAATCAAATAACCTTCCTGTGGAGGTTATAAAATCATCGGGGGCATGAGTGTCAGTGAAAAGTGATGGACTCACAACTAATTACAAAACAACAGTGGGCGTAGAATCTATATCTTTGAAAAATTACCCCTTTGACCCCAAAGCCTTCAATCTATTTTCACCAGTCTTTGCTCGTAATCACTTAAGTTTACCGTTACAGTTTCAAAACGGCAGGTTATTGGTAGCCATGGGTGATCCTGCTGACTCAAATGCCCTGAAAGCGCTAAAATTTTATACGAGATGCAAAATAAAACCTTTGCGGGCTTCCAAAGAGGAGATTTTAATAGCCATTGATCTATTGAGCGGCAAAACCAAAACCATGCTTTCCAGGGAAAAAAAAATTGAGCCCGCCAAAAAAGAGATGGACTCTCCGGAAGAGGCGCCTTTACCCTCAAATCGTTTTATATCTTTAATTTCCAACAAGGGAGGGGTAGGAAAAACTCATTGCTCTATAAATCTCTCTTGCTGGTTGGCTCAAAAGGGCAAAAACATTTTACTGGTAGACGCAGATATGGGTAATGCCGATATATCTAACAAAGTAGGTATATTTCCACCTTATTCTTTAATTAGTATTTTGAACAAGGAAAAAAGTATACAGGAGATCATCCACAAAACCAACTATGGCTTTGACTTTATTGGGGGCAATTCGGGTGAGTTTAAATTGGCTAACATCAACTATGCCCAGAAATTAAAATTTATGCGCGAATTTGAAAAATTACGCCCCCGGTATGACCTGATTGTTTTTGACCTGGGAGCAGGTATCAGTAGATTGGTATTAGACTTTGCTCTCTATACCGACCAAGTGATGGTGCTTACCACACCCCTGGATGTAGTAAGCGGCTATGCCTGCCTAAAAGCTCTGTTTTTCCGCTACAAAGAGGAAAAATTTAAAAAGACCTTAAAGTGGAAAAACCGGCCAAAAACTTTTAAGGTCTTTATGATTATCAATCAATTGAATAATCTTAAACAGGGACAGGTTATTTTTAATAAACTAAACCATATTATTGATGAAAATATCAATAGTTATGAAAATGATTACCGTATTTTTCCCAAATATCTGGGCGGCCTTAGTTTTGACCGAGATTCTATTCGAAAAGCGGAACAGATGCGTCAACCGGTAATAAACTTATTACCCAGGGCGACCGTATCAAACTGTTTGAAAAACCTGGGAGGCAACTTGTTAAACCTGGATAAAAAATCTACTAAAAAAACAGGATACGAACCCAGAGAGATGGGGACTCCCCAGGGAACTTTTAAAAAAATAATCCGGTTCTTAAAAAATTAAATATTGAAAGATAAACGGGTTATATGATAAGGATAACGTGATATGAAATTGCCAATTAATGTACAAACTGAACTGGATCTGGTCCCTACTTGGAACCGTCGCGAGTTAAATATGTCCAACTTTTTGGGCCATTTTTGCATTACCCGCGGTGGCAGAGCCCTGCTGGAGCAGTGGATGCTAAATCCTCTGGATCATTTTCCGGAAATTGAAAAACGGCAACAAACCATTCGCTTTATAATCGACCATATCCAAATACTGAATGAGATGCTTCGCAACCTGGCAGTTTGTGAAAATTCTTACGATCTGGTCAAAGGGTACTGTGACCGCAGAAAACCAATGTTGAACCGGGTGCCGGTAGACCTGCCGGAAGATCAGATGATCTCCCTCTCGAAAGAGGAGCGCAACACCGCGGAATTCCGGCTGAGAAAGATGAAAATTATTGAATTTTTCGTTACCGGACGCGCTTTGGCAAAAAATATCCTGGCGTTGGATGTGGAACTGCTGGCCCCTGACCATGATAAACTAAATGCCCTGCTGACCCCAGGATACCAGGGCAAAATTGAAATGGGTTATCTCAGTGAATTTTTTACTGAATTTACCGAAGATATTCTGGAAAAAGATCAGATTGAACTTTCCAATATGCTGGTGTCATGGCGTGATCGCAAAGTGATGGAAAAAAACTTCATGGAGATACTTAATCAACTGAGTATTCTGGGTGACACTTTTTGGAAAATCGATGCCTTTTGCGGCCTGGCCCTGCTGGCCAAAACCCACAACTATGTCTGTCCTCAAATCGACCCGTCAAGTCCTGCTTTTATTGAAATCAAGGAGGGGCGCCACCCTCTGGTGGAGGTAGATTTCCAAAGAGATTTTTGTATAAACAGCAGTTTTGTCCCCAATGATACCAACTTGAATCAAAAACGGTTGGTGCAACTTTTGACCGGTCCCAATGCTGGTGGTAAATCTGTATACATGAAACAGGTGGCCCTGATAGTTATAATGGCTCAAATGGGTAGTTTTGTACCGGCCACTGAAGTGAAAATGAGTGTTTTCGACAATATCTATACCTGCATGAACCGCGAAGATAACATCGAAACCGGTGAGAGTTCTTTTATCAGGCAACAGAAACACATCGACCAGAAAATTTTTCCCAACGCCACTAATAAAAGTCTAATTATAATGGATGAGATTGGTTCTGGCACCTCTGGTTACAGGGATGGTGGTGAAGCCCTGGCCTCCGCCTTTTTACTGTATATTGAAAAGGAACTTAATGCCCTGACTCTGTTTACCACCCATTTTGAATATCTGCCCAGATTGCCGGCCTTATTAAAAGTTAAAACTGTCAAAAACTTTCATCCTCAAAAAAAGAGAAACGGTCACTCCTCTTTTAAGATTGTAGTTGGCAAAGGAGTTAGTGACGGCATCGAGGCGGTGGAAAAATCTATCCCCCAGTTTAATCCTGAGGTATTAAGCCTTTCCCGCCAGATGAGAGAGATAATCCAAAAACTTCGCCACCAGGCTCTTAAACCTTAAGCGTGTGGGAAAAATATGAAAACAAAAATTCTGCTGGAATCGGGAACCAATGAACTGGAGATCGTGGAATTTCAAATCCGCGAAACAGACTCAGACGGCCAGGAAATCATCGGGTATTATGGAGTTAACGTTGCCAAGGTGAGGGAGATAATCCGTTGCCCCCAACCAACCATTATTCCCCATACCCATCCTGCCATCGAAGGGGTTTTCAATTTTCGAGGCCGGGTTATGACCCTGGTTAATCTGGGAAAATGGCTGGGAAAACAGCAGGACTATACTAAAACCGCCAGGGTTATTGTTATGGAGTTCTACAATGTGCTCAACGGCTTTTTAGTCCATGCGGTTTCCCGTATTCACCGGGTATCCTGGGAGCAGGTCGATTCACCGGACAGCATGCGGTTAGGCATGGGGCACGAAGAATCCATCGTAGGCACAATCCGTTTTGAAAACCGGATTGTAATGCTGATAGATTTCGAAAAAATCGTATCTGAAATCAATCCAAACCTGAGTATCAGTGTGCCGGAACAGGCTATTGAAGACTTGGGTGAGAATGTAGGCAGGGAACAACTAAATATTTTAATCGTTGACGATTCAGCCATGATCCGCCGCCTGTTGAACGACACTTTGACCAGAGCGGGATTTAACGTAATAATCTCCAATAATGGCCAGGATGCTTACCAAAAATTGGTGTTTTACGCTGAGTGCCTGAGAGAAAATACCCTCAAAACACAGGATAAAGTTGATCTGGTGGTAACCGATATCGAGATGCCCCAGATGGATGGCTTGCACCTGGTCAAGCGGATGAAAGGCGATGATATCCTGCAAAAACTGCCAGTTATCCTTTTCTCATCCATGGGCGGAGCGGAAAATCGCCTCAAAGCCAAACGCGTTGGCGCTGATGGTTTTATCAGCAAGCCAGAAATCTCCATCCTGATCAGCATTGTTGACAACCTCTTGGGAATCGCTACCGAAGAAGACAAATAAAATCTATCCAGTCAGATTTGCGACTACATTTGCAGGTAAATAGTGTTTACTAAAAAGGCTAATTGCGGTAGCATTAATCGTATGGAGCAAAGAAATCTATATATCCACACTTTTGGCTGCCAGATGAATGTGTACGATTCCCGAAAAATGACCGAGGTGCTGCAACCGTTGGGCTTTGTTGAAACCCAAAATCCGGAAAATGCCGACCTGATTATCCTGAATACCTGTTCCATCCGGGAAAAAGCGCAGCACAAAGTGATTAGTGCTCTAGGCCGGTATCATAAATACAAAGGTAAAAAACCCAATCTGAAAATTGGGGTTGGTGGGTGCGTGGCCCAGCAGATGGGCCGGCAGTTGCTGAAGAAAGCCCCTTACTTAGACCTGGTATTTGGCAGCGGTGATCTGCCCCTTCTGCCCGATTTACTTACCCAACTGGAACAGGGTAAAGGTCCGCAAATATCCCTGGACGGCAAGGATGATCCCCTGTTTGTAGAGAGTGAACCTTTGCCAACTGTGAAAGGTCAGGTTACCGGCTATGTGACCATTATGAAAGGCTGTGACAATTTCTGCTCCTATTGCATTGTCCCCCATGTCCGGGGCAAAGAAAGAAGCCGGCCGCCGGAAAATGTGGTACAGGAGGTTCGGGCCCTGACACAAAAAGGGATTAAAGAG
>CAZTWC010000147.1:0-8945 GCA_964617105.1 uncultured Myxococcia bacterium | reverse complement strand
AAGTTTATAGAATCACAAAATTATAGATTCTCATCCTGTAGCCCCTCCCTTTTCCCTTCTATATCTTTCCAGCGCCGCTAACAGGGCGTCCTGTTGCTTCTCTTTCTGTTGAAGGGCAGTAAAAACAGCCTCATCAACAGTCCTTTGAGTGATCAAGTGGTGCACTATGACCGGGTGTCTTTGACCCTGTCGGTGGAGCCGAGCGTTGAACTGAGAATAGTTTTCAAAAGACCAGGTGGGCGCCAGCCAGACTATAGTATTACCGCCAGCCTGAAGGTTTACCCCGTGGCTTAAACTGCCGGGGTGGGCAACCAAAAGTGGTAATTTCCCCTGGTTCCACTTATCAACTATCTTCGCTGCCTTGGCGCCAGAGGTCATACCTCCGATGACAGGGAGATCCTGGCCAAAGACCTCTTTTAGTTTTTCCACTTCGAATAAAAACTGGTAGGCTACTAAAATAGGTTGTCCCTGTGACTGCTCGACGATTTCTTCTAAGATTTTGATTTTGGTGTCATGGATGAAACGCAGGCCATTTTCAGTATAGAGACCGCCCTGGATAACTTGTCGTAACTTCAGCGAGAGGACAGCGCTATTAGCCACACTTACTGTTGCACTGTCACGGCCAATATCATTATCAAATTGAAGAAAGAAGTCCCGCTCAAGAGGCTGGTAAATTTCCCTAGCCACATCGGCTGGGAGTTTGGATGATACCTGGTTATAGATGATTTCCGGAGCATAGAGGTAATCGTTATTCTCAGAAGATAGGCGCAGAGTTATCTCATTAACTCTGCTGTATATCTTATTGGCAGCGCCTTTGCGGAGACGGTATCTGTAACCGAAGTAATCGGCTTTTTGAAAATAACGGTTTCTAAAACGGTAGAATGATGGATCCAACCGCTTTCCTTCATCGAGGATAAAAAACTGGCTCCAAAGATTCATCAGGTTATTTGGCGCAGGTGTCCCTGTCAGCAATACCCGGCGCTTAAAGAGGGGTAGTAATTTTTTCAACAGCCTGAACCGTTCGGTATCGTGTGCTTTCAGAGCGCTGGATTCATCCGCCACCAACATATTAAAAGGTGGCCGCCATTTCTGCTGGCCCGCCCTTGTTATATCTTGTAATTTTGCCAACTTTTTGCCTGTTTTGTAGCCCTCTTCTGCTCTCTCTTTTTCTCTGAGCAGAGCATTTACCAACCATTTAATGCCGTCATAGTTAATGAGGTAGATGTCGGCACCACCTTTTTTTCCATTGTCACCGAAAAGGACGCTATTTTTATCGGGGCCATGCAGGATTGAGAACCTTAAATTTTTAGTATGATCCCATTTTTTCGCTTCCTGCCGCCAGACGCTATAAATAACTCGCAGTGGTGCGAGGATAAGGACGGGGCCGATCTTGCCTCTTTCCTGTAGCCTTTGAATAACAGAGAGCACTATGGCTGTTTTGCCAAGGCCCATGGAAAGAAAAAGGGCGGCAATAGGATTTCGGATCAAGAAATTCATCGCTTTCAATTGGTAATTATGAGGTCTAAATTTCATTTTTCATCGTCATCATTCTTCTCATCCGTCACTCTGTCCAACATCATGGCGACAGGCATGGGCATGGTCATGGGTATGGCAGTTTTCTAAATCAAACTCCTCAGCCACCCCAGCAATCAATTCATCTATCAAATCATCTATTTTCTCTTTGCTATCGATTACCAACGCTTCAAACCCAAGGTTGCTAATCCGGTGCAATTCATACGCCTGCCCTTTGGTGGCTTTGGCACCGGGCCGTTTGCATTCGACAAATAGAATTCTGCCTCCAGGAAATAAAACCAACCGGTCCGGAACATGCCTTCGGCCAGGGGAGGTAAATTTGTAGGCAATACCACCAAGGTCCCGAACTTTTTTAACCAGGTATTGCTCAACCTGTTTTTCAGTCACTTGATTCGCTATTTGAATGCTCATATCATCACCACTGCTATTCCTATTCTCATCCCCATTTCCATTGCTATTCTTATGTCCATTTCCATTGCTATTCTTTTGTCCATTTCCATTTCCATTTCTCTTTCCGTTATTGCTATTTCCGATAGCGCTTACAAATAAAGCCTTCTGCATTGATTGGCGCTCCTTTAGCCCACTGAGGGTTACAGCACATAATTTTTATGACAGCATCAAGGTCGGCATCGGCCGTTTTTTCATCCACCTCAACGACAATCTCGTCATGACAATGGAGCACAATCTTATAGCCGGCTTTATTCAGATTCATCAAGGCGCGGGCCAAAATATCCCGGCTAACAGCCTGGGTAGCATTTTCTACTAACTTGCCGCCATAAGTGCTGGTCCGGCACCATTTACGGGTATAAGTATCAATGCCCATATAGGTGATTTGATTTTGATTTTGTTTCAGTTTTTGAGTTAAGGATTGAGATTGTAGTTTGTTTTGAGTTGGAACCTGGGTCTGAGCCTGGGTCTGTTCTTTCCCCTGGAGAGGATGCTGCAACTGGTCCTGCTGCAACTGGTCCTGCTGCAACTGGTCTTGCAGAAATAGTTGTAACTGCTGAGGTTGGGGATTAGTCTTGGTCTGGCCCGGGGTATGGACCAGGGTATAGACATGACCCTGGGCCTGGGCAGGCTCAGTTTCAACCGGCATCTCCTTCTCCTTTTCCTTCTCTTTCTTTCCTCCTATAGCCCATGGCGCCGGGCATTCTTTGATTTCAGGCTGGTAATACGCCAGCCTCCGGCCAGAAGGCAAAATCATAAATAGAAAATTATCTTCAACTTTGAATTTAATGGATTTAGCGTTAAAAGTACTGCCGGGATAATCAATCGCTTTCCAGGCAGCACTTTCCAGCTTCCGCCAGAAATTTTTTAGTTTTTGGTATTTGGTGCGGTAAGTAAAAACGGTTTTTTCTGCCAAAGACGGTTCAATGGGAGAACCCCAATCAGCACAGGTTTCGATGAATTTCTTAACTCCCATACCATAACCAAGTCCCAGTATGGCAATCTTCCCAACCATGCGCTGAGATTTATCAACCTGGTCATAGGAAGTTTTAAAAATCGCTGCTGCCATATCTTTATATGGATCAAGGCCCTGCCGGAAAATATCTAAGGCGGCTTCATCTTGTGCCAAAAACTGCACCATCCTGGCTTCTATCCCAGAGTAATCAACTACAACTAATTTTTTTCCTGCTGGAGCCATAATCATCCCCCTAATGCAGGAGGAGAAAGTAGCCATGACATCAGGGTATAAAACCTGCAACCAATCGAGGTCTTTCATTTTGATGGTGTCAATGGCAATATCTGGATTTTTAACCGAACCACGGGGAAGGTTGTGGAGTTGAACAACCCGCCCAGTCCATCGGCCTGTTTGTGCGCCGTGATAAAGAAACATCCCCCTTAATCGGCTGTCAGAACTGACAGATTTTAAAAGGGCGTTAAATTTCTTAACGGAGGTTAGGCTTAACTCTTTTCTGATTTCCAGAACCCGTCTGACTTTCTGAGGGAGAATGGGTTCAGGTTTAGATTCAGGTTTAGATTCAGGTTTAGACCCGGGTTTAGACTCAAATTCAGGTTTAGACCCGGGTTTAGACTCAGGCTTTTTACTTTTTAGTGCTTTTTTAATATCAGCAGCGGTATATCCAGCCATAGGATATCCCTGACTGCGGCACCATCCTAAAATTGCATCCCGCTGGCTGGTTTTAATGCCGCCGGTGATTTCCATTGCTTCATTTTCAAGGTCATGTCGATACTGTTTAGTCATCTGGCAAACAGTTTTTACTGTATCAATATCAATCTCTACACCAGTGAGGTTGATAAGGGCATCGAGTTGCCATAATTGCCGCTCACCTGTGGATAGATCCGGCAAACGATGGTCAATGGCCCGCTCAACCTCCACATCCTGGATGCAGTAGCGATAAAGAATTTCAAAATCGATAGACGCGTTTGCTGGAGTCCAACGGGTTGATGAGTTGTTTTTAGTAGGCTTTCGGGGTTTTGACAACTTCAGCATCACTCTCTTGCCAGCCTCATCCTTCTCTACTAAACAGAGTGCTTTAGCACAATCGGCAAGGCTGCGAGGCAAACCATAGGCAGCCGCCTTGGCTGCGGTGTCAATCAGTTGATAAATTGAAAGACGGGGCCAGGAGAAACGAGAGATACATATTTTGTTCCAAATAGCGTATTCAAACAGCACATTATGACCGGCAACCTGGCCACCTCCTTTTATATAATCAACTATCCTGGAAGGTAGTGGTTGACCAAGTAAAAGCAATTGGACAGGATTTTCGTCTCCAAATACCCACGCCATACAAAGCACCTCGGTTTGGGGATGGCAGGCATAATTAAAAAGACCTTGGGTTTTGATATCCACTGGGGAGTAGACTTCAAAGTCAATATGAAGTCTCGTTTTTGATCTTGCACTTGTTTTTGTTCTCTTGGGCATAATAAGTTTCAACTTTAACTTTGGTTTTAGCGTTGGTGTTGGCTTTAATTTTGGCTTTTGTTTTATTGTTTTATTGTTGCTACTTTTGCTATTGTTTCGGTTGTATTTGTTTTTTTAAATAGATGGCGGGAGGATCAGGATCAGTACATGTCCCGCCATCCTTACGGCATTAGAGCATCATAAATTACAGAAAAAGATCATCCTTGGAACAACCATTGCCGCCATTCTCAGAACCCGAACTAGCGCCATTGTCCGGTCCAGCCCCAAAATCAAAACTAGTGTCCGTGAACTCATCGGCACCAAAATCGCCATCAGAACTTTCCTGTCTGTAATCAGCAAAATCATGCTCAGCAGAAGCGGCACCGCCCAAATGCTCACCATCCCTGACCTTCATGAGGTTATTTAATCCAACACCAATCCCCTTATTACCAGCAGTATCGTAGGCAAAAAAGTTGATACTGGCCCGGGCGACTACACCAGAGTAAAACTCGGCCTGGTCCATTATGGGTTGAATGTTGCTATCCACAATTCCCGGTTTGTTTTTGCTGGAAGCATTAATGAAAATGCTGTTCTGGTAGGCTTCGTCATTAGGCCGGTCGGTATCACCATCCCGGAAGGGAGAACGGAGGTTTTTGGGCCATTTTTTAGGATCCTTGCCCCACCGATTGATTACAGCATTTTTGGCCGCCTTTTTTAATAAGGTAAGATCGGCAGTTTTACCGAAAATCAGTGAGGCACTGAATTTCAACTCTCCACCGGGCGTTTCTCTCGGTTCCCAAACATTGGCATAACTGGCAACGCATTCGGGGGTGATTACTTTGGTTTTTAAACTTTTTGACATGGTAAATCTCCTTTTAGGTTTTTAGAGTTTTAAACTTTTAGACGCTTAGCCTCTTTGGCATTAATGACGTTATGTCGATTTCACGATTTTTCTGTTTTTACTCTTTCTGTTTTACGGTCTTAAAATCCTCCTTTGCACTGTTAAATGTGAGGGCAGGCCGTTTATCATCTGCCTTTGCCAGGCTGGGCTTACCGTCAACCACATTAATCAGACTCTGGAATTGCTTTTCTTTTTTAGCCTCCTTTCCGAGTAATTTTTCTACTTTTGCCGGACTTAAAATTTTGGTTTCGTACAGTTGATCTTCTTTAAGCAATCCATTGGATAAAAAATAATCAGCGACTTTATTATCGTCTTTCCACTTCCGGGACCGTCTACCAGCCACCAATTTCCAGCCTGGTATTTCTCGACCATTTTTCAATTCATTGAGGGCATATGCATGAACCGCTTTTAACCAATTTTCAATGGCTTTTGACTGATTTAAAACATGGGAAAGTTGTTCAACTGTAAGCACTTCTGGCTGTGGTGGCTGGATAGGCTGTTGTGATTTTTGGGCAACCGATTGTGATTTGACAGGTTGCTGTAATTTAGGAGACTGTTGCACCTGGGAAACCCGCCCCCCCAATTGGTGAGATTGCAGAGTTTCCACGGAATGGGTTTGTGGTTGTTCTACAGAGGAGGATTGTGACTGCTCTTTTTGGCCAACTGCAGCGAACTCTTTCTGGGCTATCGATAAATTCCAATTAGCCAGAGCCTTACAAACTGGCTGAGCCTTGCACCACCGGCACTGGGCTTCCCCCGGATTAAAGGGTGGATTATCAGATTTGGCTGCTTCAATCGCCGGGAATAGTTGCTCATCAGCCCATCGCCTTAATTCTGCGGGGCTAATTCCCCATTCCCTGACTGCAGGACTTTCTCCCGATCTGTCCAATGGCTGGATTATGATCAACTTGACCGCTGAGTAGTTAAATAGGTGGCTTCCCGCTGCAGCCAGGGCATAAATCATCAACTGAGTATTCTGCTTGGCCTTCACCGAAACACCGCTGCCAAATTTGTAGTCGATAATAATTAGTTCTGAAAACAGGTCTTTGATCTGGAAGTCAGCAGTGCCAAAAACTTCGGCATATTTTTCGCCGTCATTACCGTAGTCGCTGAGATTAACTTTTGATTCAGAGAGATATTCGGCGCCAGGATATTTGGATTTTAAATTGTTGACGGTATCAACGCAGACTTGGACAGCACCGATATCTTCCTGGGTGATGGTTACTCCATCTATGGTCTGACCAAGGAATTTTTGAGGGGAGGTACCCTTTGTCAGGCACTCCTCAGTAATATAATGTAATACAGTCCCATGGATGGCATATACGGATGGTGGTTCTGGGGGTACTCCACAGTTCAACTTAATGGAGCCGGGACAGTTGAGCCAGGTCGAGGAGGCTGATGGACTGAAGATCGAATGTGCCGACATTAACTTTCTCCCAACACAGATTTTACTCTGGCAATAACTGAGGCATATTCTGGCAACAAAAGATCGTCGATTGTTTTAGCTTCATGAAAGGATGCCAACAGTTTAACCGCGACATTTTTTCCTCTTTTCCGGACTACTTCATTCAGTGCCTCTCTGACTTGATCCCTGGTTGGTTTTTGCACCGATACTTGACCAGATTTTGCACCAACATTTGACGGCTGGTTGGCGCTAACCAACTGATGCAAAGCCTGAGAAATCTCAACTAGCGATGAATTGATCGCTAAAAGACTTTCGCGCGTTTTTTTTAACTCTACTTCCAAAGACATAAGGCACTCCTATTACATTGCTATTTTCATTTGGTCAACGGGGTAATTCCTCATCGGATAACTTCCTCTTAAAAAGCCTATATAATGTTTCTCCAGCATCACTTTTGCCATATTCTTCAATGTAATATTCAAACTCAGGCTCAATCAGTTGCTCCAATTCCCACTTACGGAATAATCCCGGTATCTGACGGTACTGATCGGGATCTTTTGACCGCTCTAACAGTCGTTTAATGCCTATGTCCATTCTCCCCTCATCGACTCAAGTTTCGTAATTAATAAATACCTCTGTATCCCCATGTTAAAAGGCGGGGAAAATGTGACACTGTTTTTTACTAATTTTTTAAAGAAGAGCGTAATTTCTTTAAAGAGCGGCTATACCTCTGCCTTAACGTAGGGTAAGGGATTCCATTCTCCTGGGCGATATCGATTAATTTTTTTCTATAAACAACATGCTGGATGATTACGTCGGCTCTATCACTCGGTAGCCCCAACTCCTCTGTTAATAAGGAATAGATTTCGGCTATATCAGATTTGGGTGGTGGAATAGATGGATCATTGACGTGGCACATTGAAAAAAGCGACCAACCTCCCTCGATTTCAGACTCTTGGGTCTCCCCAGCAGCAATTGACTCTACTTGTTCAATTTTTGAAGTTGAAATGGATGGCAATTTAGTGAATAATTTTTTCAGTTTATTGTTTTCTTTGGAGTCGAAAAAGAGATCTTTTTTAACTTCATTCCAGACATTATTTCGCAGCCGCTTCGCTATTCCAGGTTTCTTATCTTTATCAATCTGCCATATTTTCTCTTTATCCATGCAGACGATCAGTGAATTCCAAAGAGCACTAATCGCTTCACTATCGTCATTAATGAACCGATTAATTCTATTTAAAATCCAGTGAAAAGACGGCCATAACCCGAGGAACAGAATTGATATCCAAAGAGAACGATTACTCTTTTTTTCTTGACTATAAATTTTGTGAATTTGATCTAAAACGGCATCTTCTTCAGAAATCGGGTGGTCTTTATATCGTAGCAGCCACGAAACAAGGGCAAGCGGTTCTTTAAACCCCTGTATCTTCTCAGTCTGAAATATTCTAAGTGAGTTTGGAGTTGTTAATTCTTTTTGTAACGCTTTTCTGAACTCTCCCCAGGTAAAATGCATAACACACCGCCTTTCTAGTGGCGGGCGTCATGCACCTCTCATGGCCAAAAATTAGGGCCTCTGGGGCCTCTCAGTTAGTTAAAATATAATAAAAACCGTTATTTTCTAGTTATCGCGAGGCCTCCAACCTTCGTTTGATCTGTTTTCGCTTTGATTTCCTGGATAGTGCCGCAATTTCGGCAAGTAATAATTACTTTTCCCCCAACAGCGACACATTGAAATGTTTTGTATTTAAGCAGAACCATTCCTTTTCCCCGTTTGGCAATTTTAGATTTGCAATCAATACATTCGATCCACTCCATAATTGTTCCCCTTTCTGTTCTCAAAATGAGAAGTAAACTGCCATTAATAAATTTGGTACTTACTTCTTAATTGGGAATTTTCGATTTAGCGGGGTTGAAAAGAGGAAAAAAAGCCTCTACAATTGTTAACCTTCAAGTTTTATAGGATTATTTATGGAAGATTTTTTAATTTTAATTCAGTGTAAAAGAACATTGGTTCGTCGAAATTTCGACGAATCTATTATTATCTGATGTGAAGTTAGGGATAGTTTTCGATAATTCGACTTGATTGTTAGTAGAAAAAACTAGAAAGGATAATCTTGTAGACAAGACACATTTATTCTAAAGACAAGTTACAGGATGAACTACTCTTCCATTATTTGGAATCGAGTTTTCCAGCCCTTATGTCCTCGGTTATCAGTAAACAATTCAAATGGATTATCTTTTAT
>CAZTWC010000146.1:0-9174 GCA_964617105.1 uncultured Myxococcia bacterium | reverse complement strand
AGAAAGCATACCGGACGAATATGGGTGCTGGGCGATAACGTCAATTCAGAGATTATCCATCCGGCCCGTTTTTTCAGCGTTGAAGATAAAGAGTTGGTCAAACAGGGGTTTCTATATGGCCATGATCCTCAAATTCAACCACAGATGCAATCCGGAGATATCATCTTAGCCGGAGTAAATTACGGTTGCGGCTCTTCCAGAGAGGTCTCCTCCGAAGCAGCGTACCTAAACGGAGTGGCGGCGATTATTGCCGAGTCATTTGCCCGTATCCAGTTCAGAAACCTGACCAACCAGGGTATTCTTGCCTTAGAGACGCCGAATTTGCGGCTGAACGACAAACTGGAGACCGGTTCTTTCATCACCATTGACCTGGAAAATTATCTGATCCTGGACAATACTAACCAGGTTGAGTATCCCGTCGTCAAGCCCTCTTATGATCATTTGAGTTTGCTGGAAAAGGGTGGGCTAAAAAATATTCTCGAGCCAAAATATGGAACCATATGATTTTGATACCATGGTGATCGGCGGCGGGCCGGCGGGCATGTCAGCCGCCATCAGGGCCCGGTGGCTGCGCACCTATTACTGCCTACCCTCTGATATAGCCATAGTGGATAAAAACGGTTTAGGAGGGATATCCAATTGGAAAGCAGTAATAGTTGGAACACCCAGTTGGCAATATGTAGGCAGTCAATTGGAAGATCTCTTTCGCCAGGATTTTAACACCTTTCCGGTGGAGATTATACACAGCAACGCCAGGCGGCTGGAGAAAAAAGGTGGTTTTTGGGAGGTGGAGGTTGGAGAAAAACGATACCGCTGCCTATCGGTGATTATTTGCACCGGCTTGAAAATGTGCGCCAATGAGAGGGAATTTATCGGCAAGGGGTTGGTCCCAACTCTAAAGGATCATAAATTTATCGAAGATAGTTTGAGGGATCTCTGCCTTCGCCAGGCTGGAAAACGGGCGGTGGTTCTGGGCAGCCCGGCGGTGTTGAAACTGTGGAGTTTTTTTCAAAAAATCAACCAGGGCCGGATGGAAGCACAATTGGTTGTAGAACCTCCCTTTGACCACAACTCTCTCCCATCCGGCGCCCGGATAGGGCGGATGGTCAAGATAAATGGCTCGCAGCAGGTAGAAACCATTGACCTGGAAGTAGATGGTCAAATATTGACCATTGACACCGATTTTTTAATTTTAGATTTCGAATCCTACATGGCTCGCACCAATTCAGCCGATTTCTTAACAGAGATGGAGATGGAAGCAGGTTTTGTCAAGGTAAACCGTCAGATGGCCACCAATCAGGAAGGTATTTTTGCCGCCGGTGATATCACTGGAGGGCCCTTTTGCGTGGCTAAAGCAGTGGGAGAGGGAGTATCAGCCGGATTTGCGGTCTATAATTATAACTTTCAGAAAAAATTTGGCCTGGAGCCTAATTTATATGCTTTTTTTGCCCACAGCGGACCTGAAATAGACCCACCCAAAACCGGTTTTTTCATTCCCGATTTGCAAGATTCCTTTAAACCAAAACTGTTGAACCGTATAGAAAACCTGTCGGGCCATGATCCAGATATGTTAAAACTGTTTGACGGTAAAACAGATCTTGAAACAATAAAAGAAAAATTCAGCCACCCTCAGGTGGAAAAAACCATCCGGACATTGATAATGGCTAAACAACTGACCATCCATCCATAAAAACACCTACTCTTTCCCGGAACATAGATACTGGATTGCTGCCACCAAGCGCGCTTATCTCCGGGTAGCGGTCATTAGGGCACCCGGGTAGACCTCCAGGTTGAAATTTGCCACAAAGTCGAAAGCCTGGGCCAAGATTATCGGTTGATTTTTGGGTGAACATATATTAATATAGAACTTTTATTGCCTATACTCAACATCTTCAGAGAGGGGCCTCTTATGAAACGATGGACCAAGTATCTTTTATTTGCACTTACATTTTCCCTTTTATGCCTTAGTGTTTACAACTGCGATGATGAAGAAAGCGGCCTGGTGGGGATCACTCCCAGCATTGGACTATCGCTGAATGACAACGAGGCTGAAGCTCTTGATTTTGGCCAAGTTTATATTTGCAAAACCGCAAAATTGGCTACCAAAGTCACCAATACCGGCACCGCCAGGTTAGAGATTGGCAGTGTTTCTGTGGAAGAGAGTGGTGATGAATATGCTGAATTTTCCACTGATGTAGAAAAAGACGTAAAACTGGAGTTGGAACCTCGAGATTTTCATCCCATGCTGGTCTCTTATACCCCTAAAAATCTGGGAACTGATGAGGGAACGATCAGCATTACTAATAATTCTGATAAAAATCCTTTTACCGTTGATCTTAAAGGTGAAGGGGTGGCCCCTGATATACAGGTTTGTGCGGTTGACGGCGGCGAGTGCAACAAAATGGGGGAAAGCCTGAAAGTAACCTTGAATAAAACCGTCTCTTCCTCACCGCCAGAAACCCTGTGCACAAAATACAA
Organism: uncultured Myxococcia bacterium; assembly: GCA_964617105.1. Classification (GTDB taxonomy): domain Bacteria; phylum CAZTWC01; class CAZTWC01; order CAZTWC01; family CAZTWC01; genus CAZTWC01. The sequence goes on along the minus strand of CAZTWC010000146.1, from coordinate 6,696 downwards.
AGCAGTGAATAACAGTTCCGAAAAAAGTATCGCTCTGCACAGTATTCAACGGGATTTGGGAGTCACCCAGGAGTTTACCGTCAAACCCACTATTGCCAACCTTACCCTCGCTCCCGAAGAATCGGTGGAGTTTGAGGTCTGTTACTCCCCCAAAGATGGCGGCGAAGATTTGGGAATAATTATAATCGACAGCGACCAATGTCCTCTGTTGCTGGAGATTACCGCTAAAGGTAAAGGTCCCAAAATCTGCCCCGATCCTCTTCCTGTTCTCGATTTTGGCGATGTGCCCGTTGGCGCTGCCTCCAAAGAGAAAATTATTTTCGAAAATTGCGGCATTGAAGATGATCTGACTATTACCGAGATAAAATTGATTAAAAACAGCCGGGAATATTTTTCAGTAGGTGCTCCGTCCAAAATGCCCAAAACTCTCAAACCAGGAGAAAAACTGGGGGTGGAAGTCACCTATGGGCCAAAGAGTCTGGGACCAGATGATGGTTCTGTGAGTGTTAAAAGTAACGATCCATCTGCTCCCGAAGGGGTGATCTCCATTCGCGGCAACGGAGTACAGAGTACTGAATGCGATTTAGACGTAATACCTCGCCTGATCAATGTCGGTATGGTAGCCCCCAACTATGAAAGCCGCCGGGAAGTGAAAGTGGTAAATGTAGGCCAAAAACCTTGCGTGGTTACTGGCATCGACGACCCAATCCCTGGCTCCAACACCAAACCAGGAGAATTTAGCCTGGATAAAAAACCCCAGTTGCCCCTTACCATTGCTCCGGGCCAATTCAACACCTTTGAGGTGGTTTATAAACCAGTTGATATCAACTACGATGAAGGGGTTTTTCATGTAAAGAGTAACGACCCTTTTGAAAGCGACCTGGAGATTAAATTAAAAGGAGAGGGTTCAACGACAGCGATCTGTAAATTTGTGGTGGAACCTGCCTCCACCTCTACTATCTCTCAAACCGATGGCGAGTTAAACTTTGGCCAGGTGAATCTACACACAGCCAAGGTAAAACAGGTATTTTTGAAAAATATCGGCACCATTGAATGCACCATTAAAAACGCCACCTATACCCCGCCCTCTGGTTTAATCTGCACCATAGGCGGCTCCAGCGGCGCCTGTGCACCAGTCTATTCCCTTCCCAATCCGGCCCAGTTCAGCAATGTCAAAGTCTCTCCCGGACAAAAAGCCAAAATCGATGTGCAGTACAAACCCACCACCAAAGGTGTGTTCGGCGGCGCAACCGGGGGCACTGGACTTACCTCTAAATTTCTCCTCCACCGGCTAGACATTATAACCGATGACCTAGATTTTACCTCACGCTACAAAAAAACCGGTCCTACCGCAGTAAATCCGGCTAAAGGAACCTTTGTGGTAGCCCTGCTGGGCCAGGCGGTAGAGGCTGATATCGATATCATCCCCGATGAGATCGATGCCGGCACCATTACCCTGAACTGCAACTCCCCTGACCAATGTATTAAAATTTACAATACTGGTAATGCTATTCTGACCATAAGTAACGTACGGGTAGAACCGCCAGGATCGCCATTTAGAATAACCAAAGCGGCCAAACTGCCCATTCAGTTGAAAGGGGGAGAAAGCACTGAAATCTGCGTCCGCTATAAGCCCGCCAAGGATGGTACTGACAGCGGCTTTTTGGTGGTTGAGAGCGATGATGGCAACGAACCAGAGGTTAAGGTGCCTATGAAAGGAAAAGGCACCACCGAAACCCACCAAAAGGATATCTTTGATCAATTGGACAAACCCAAGGTGGATGTGTTGTTTATAATCGACAACTCCGGCTCTATGGGTGATGAGCAAAGTTCCATCGCCACTAACTTCAGCATGTTTATGCAGGAAGCCCAACAAGCTGCCACTCCGGTAGACTTTCAAATGGGAGTTATCTCCACCGAAGTCAATGATTCCAGGTCTCCCGACAAAGCTGCTGGCCACTCCATGGATATCGAACCTGGAGTGCTGTGGGGAGATCCAACTATTATTAACTCATCCCACTCCGACCCGGTAAGCGCTTTCCAAAAAAATGTGAAGATCGGCACCTGCTGTTCCGATGAGCAGGAGGCGGGTCTGCAGGCCGCTAAAATGGCTCTATCCATGCCGATTATCGAAGGTAAAAACAAAGGCTTTCTGCGAGAAGACGCCAAACTATCAATAATTATGGTTTCTGACGAAGAAGACCAGTCCAATGGACCGGTTGACCTCTATATTGACTTTTTCAAGAGTATCAAAGGGTTTAGAAACGACAGTTTAATGGATGTTTCGGTTATCTGCGGTTTACCCAATGATCCATCATGCACCAGTGGATCCGTTCCCCATGCCGAAGTCGGAGCCCGCTATGTTGAGGTGGCGGATAAAACCGGCGGGCTCAAACGTTCTATCTGCTCCTCAAACTGGGGTAAAGATCTGGCCGACCTGGGAGTGTTGACCTTTGGAGTTAAAACCGAGTTCATCCTGACCAGGATGGCGGTGAGCAGTTCACTCAAGGTTACGGTGAACAACCAGCCCATGACCATGGGTACAGACTATGACTATGACCCAAATACCAACAGTATCATATTTAAATCACACGCTATCCCGCCCAAGGGAGCAAAAGTGTCGGTTAGTTATGATGTAGCGTGTAATAAAAACTAATTAAATGGAGCAAATAATGACCTATCAAAGATACTTCAAATTTGCCGTTCCGGCCTTGATTTTGCTGTCTTTGCTGATGTCACTGACAATGGTAAACAGTTGCAGTCCAGATGAAGAACTGGTGGTAACCAAGGCCAAACTTACCACTGACCCAGCCCCTGAGGGAGATGATCAACGACGGTTGGTTTTGGATTTTGGCAATGTGGTACTTTTGGATCCTAAAAATATTGAACTCTCCTTGACAAACAGCGGCTCTGCGCCTCTGCATATTCAGGTAAAAGCAGTCAATCAACCTGCACCCGATGAAGAACCGGTGTTTGATTTCACCCCCAAAGGCAACCAGGAGATCCCCCCTCAAAAAACGCTAAAAGTCACCTTCTCTTTTATTCCCAAAACTCTTGGGCAACAACAGTCTGAATTCATGCTCTACAGTGATGATCCTGAAATGCCGCAGATGCAAATAAAAGTTTACGGCAATGGAGTTACGCCCGAAATGGATTTGTGTATTGAATCTTTGAGCCGTAAATGCTCCGAACCATTCAAAAGCCTGATTCACGACTTTGGTGTTCAGGAACTTGGCACCGCCCAGACAGTCCGGTTCAGTGTAACTAATACCGGTGAATGGCCTTTGAGTATCAGAAAAATGGTGACAGACACCCTGGGAAAAGAATTTTCTATCAAAAATCCCATCCCCGACAACACCGAGTTGGAAAGCGGCAAAAAACTCTTTTTTGAGGTCACTTATACTCCTAAAAACGGTGGCACCGATAATGGAACCATCTTACTGGACAACAATGACCCTGACGAGGGGCCCATTAACATCGAACTGAGTGGTATCGGCAATGCACCGGCTATATGTCCAGATCCTTTGCCTATTCTTGATTTTGGATTTGTCCGCTTAAACACCTTGAAAGATAAAGTGGTAACCCTGGAAAACTGTGGATATAAAGCCTTGAACGTGCAGATGCCCGTTCTGGATCCAGGTACCCGGAACCACTTCAATTTTACCACTCCGCCCTCTTTACCAGCCCTGCTGCAGCCGGGCGAAATGCGGCAAATATCCATTACCTATGCTCCTAAAGCCCTGGGTAATGACACCGGAGAATTAAAAATAGACAGTAACGACCCCATCAATGGCCAGGGAATTATTCAAATTAAAGGAAATGCCACTGACAAACCTTTTTGCGAGTTGGCCATTAACCCTGGAGAACGGATAGATTTTGGCCAGGTTGCCTCCCGGCGCTACACCTTCCAGGAGATCTATATAACCAATGTGGGCCAGGAGACTTGTACCATCAAGGATATTGATGGGCCAACCCCTTCTGGCGAGTTTAGTATTATGAACCAGGTGACGACCCCGGTGTCGCTCAAATCTGGTGATGGCATTGAATTGCGGGTAAAATATGCACCTGTGGACAAAGGGCGTGACGAATCCAAAATAACCCTGGGGAGTAGCGATCCTGGACGGGCCAACGTGGTGTTGACCCTGGTGGCTACTGGCGGCGTGCCCCCGGTTTGCACAATTGTTACCGACCCCTCCTCCAACAAATTAAAATTTGCCGATGGCATATTGAATTTTGGTTCTACCAAACGGGGCTCTACCAGAGTTAAAACCATCCGCATCCACAATAAGGGTAGTGACAACTGCAAGGTGGATACTATTCAGTTAGCCAAAAGCACTGACCCCACCTTTTTGATTGCCAATATACCCAAACTGCCATTAACTCTGCTGCCCAACCGTAAAACCAGCGTAGATGTTAGTTTCAAGCCTAAAAATTTCGGCCAGTATGGAAACCCGGATGGACTTAGCCACAATGTGCTGATCAGCACTACTGACATTAATCACCAGGCCAAGGGTTCACCTGCGCCTCCCAAGGGAACTTTTGTAATCGGACTTACCGGACAGTGTATCCAGTCAAAAATCGAAGTTATCCCCGCGGAACTGGACTTTGGTGAAGTAACCATGGGATGCAACTCCATGCAGGAATGTATCCACATTTACAACACCGGCAGCGCCAATTTGTCGGTAACCAAAATTCATATAGACAAGAGTTCTGATCCTGATTTCAATATCGTTAAGGCGCCCAACATTCCGGCTAACCTCACACCTGGTAACTCTATTGAGATCTGCTTACGCTACAATCCCAAAGGAAATCGCCGTGAGTCCAGAGGGATGCTGATTATCGAAAATACCGATAAGGATGAGCCTAAACTCTCTATACCTCTTAAGGGAAAAATGGTTACCTCGGGTAACCAGAAGGATATTTTTAGCCAATTGGAGAGACCCCAGGTGGATGTGCTCTTTGCAGTGGACAACTCCGGTTCTATGAGCGAGGAGCAAGACAGTCTGGCTAAAAACTTCGACACCTTTATTCAACAGGCAGTTACCGTGAATGTTGATTATCACATCGGGGTTACCACATCTGAAGTTAATAAAACTAAGCAAGCTGACAAAAAATCAGGCCACCCCGGCATGGATATGGTGCCTGGCGGGCTGTTTGGTAATCCTAAATATATAACTCCGCAAACTCCTAATCAAAAAAGTGCTTTTTCGAAAAATATCAAAGTTGGCACCTGCTGCTCAGACGCCAAAGAGGCCGCACTGCAAGCCTCCAAGATGGCCCTGAGTACCCCCATGATTGACGACCCGACTAAAAATGGCGGTTTTATGCGTAAAGACGCCAAACTAGTGATCATCTGTCTCAGCGATGAAGAAGATCAATCAGATGGACCAGTGGATCTCTATATAAACTTCTTTAAAAGTCTCAAGGGGTTTAGAAATACCTCTCTGATGGATGTCAACGTCATTGTTGGCATGAAAGGTCCAAACGACTCGGATCCAAACTGTAAATCGGGCACCGGCAGCACTGGATCTGCCAAAACCGGGCACCGCTATATAGAAGTGGCCCAGAGAACCGGTGGGCTCTACCGCTCCATCTGTTCATCCAACTGGGGTAAAGAGATGGCTGATATCGGGCGGCTGGCCTTTGGAATCCGAGTGGAATTTTTCCTCACCCGGCCGGCAAAACCGGGCAGCATCAAGGTGCAGGTGGATGGCCAGGTTTCGCACGAAAACGTGAACTGGAGTTTTGACCTCAAAACCAACAGTATCATCTTCAACACCAAGTCAGCACCGCGCCGCGGTTCTAAGATTGAGGTTGAGTATGAGGTTGGCTGTGTGATCTAAAGTCAGGGCGAGGGGAGCGGTGTGTCTAACCACCATTAGGCACTCTAATTTGCCCCCCGACGACGAGAATGGTGCATCTACGGCGTTATCGTCGTCGGGCTAACAGATTCTGGGGAGTTGCTCCCCCTCCAGCATCAACAACTGCCGCTGCCCTCCAGTAGAAGTCTGTAAAAACACCCCTTCTCCATCCTCCACCTGGCCTATCTGGCATGCCTGGCGGGAAACTCTCACCTCTTTTAGCAGTTGGAGGGCCTTTTCTGCTTCATCACCTGGCACAACCGCTAAAAATCTACCTTCGCAGGGGGAATATAACGGATCCAGTCCCAGAATTTCACATAAGTTATAGGCGCCCTGGCTAATGGGCAGTTTATCTTCCTGGATCACGATTTTAACTTTGGAGGCTGAAGCCATTTCATTAATAGAGGTGGCCACCCCTCCCCGGGTTGGATCCCGCAAGCAACGTATATTTATTCCTGCTTTTAACAGAGCCTCTACACCTGGCCACAAAAAGGCCAGATCACTTTTAATCTCGCCGCTGGTTTGAAAATCCATTCTGGCCGCCATCACTGCCACCCCATGTTCACCCATAGAGCCTGAGAGCAGCACCAGATCGCCTGGTCTTAAAGCAGAACCGCTTATAGGTTCCTGGTGGTCTATCAAACCAATGCCCGAGGTATTGATATAAATTCCATCTCCTTTGCCCCGCTCCACCACCTTGAAATCACCGGTAACAATAGTAACTCCAGCCTCTTTTGCAGCATCCGCCATGGAGATCACCACCTGCTCCAACCTGGATATATCCAGCCCCTCTTCAACAATAAAACCAGCACTGATTGCCAACGGTTTAGCACCT
>CAZTWC010000145.1:0-9186 GCA_964617105.1 uncultured Myxococcia bacterium | reverse complement strand
TAGTCAAGATTGGATGGGGTGAAGCAACTATTGATTACTCTTGGGATCCTGGACAAGATTGGCTCTGTTGGTTTATTCCGCAATCAATTGCAACTTCTCTTTTCTTTTCATTTTCTTGACCACATATTCCTTTTTCATGGCCTGGGATTTGTCCTGAAATGATTCCAAGTGAACCAACTCAAAGGGCAGCCGCGAGCGGACATACTTAGACCCCTTACCATCGGCGTGTTTGGCCAGTCTCCTTTTGAGATCGCTGGTGATGCCGGTGTATAGTGAGCCATCGTGGCATTTTAGGATATACAGTTGGTATTTTTTCATCAGGCGATATTATTCCTCCCGTTTACCCCATCCCTTTAGATAAAGGTGGTTCCTGCGGATATAATCACCTACCCGGGCCGGTAAAAATAGAGACACGCTCTGATCCTGGCGAGCAAACATCTCCCTGATATCTGTGGAACTCACCCGGGGAAAAATGGGGCCGGCAGAAAATTTTTGAGAATCTTCTCCACCCCGGTTGACCTCCACTACCTTTACCATATTGCGGATACGGTCAAAATCTTTCCATTTCTCGGTTTCAGCCAGAATATCGGTGCCGATTACCAGATTAAATTGAAAATGTGGGTACTGTTTTAGTAGATACTCTATGGTATCCACTGTATAACTGACCCCATCCAACTCTTTTTCCACCTGGCAAACTCTGACTTTATCTCCCAAAGGCTGGGCCAGCAAACTACACATCTCCACGCGCTGATTAAACGAAACCATCTCCTTACCAAAGGGGTGTTTGAAGCAGGGAAGCATCCAGACCTGATCCGCCAAGTCCACCTCCAGCAGCCAGGTACACACCATCTGATGGCCAATGTGGGGCGGATCAAAGGAGCCGCCAAAAAGTGATACGTGCTGGTTCATACTGTCTCGGTTAGCCCCCTTTTACTCCCAATTGAAATATGGTCTGTTCTCCAACATGAATAAATACTCTTCAATAGTGTAAAAACTCTTTTCTCATGCTCAAAAACTGGTCTGTTTCTGCCTGGATCATCTCGATTATCCCGGGCAAAGGCCGGTGACTCTCTATCTGTTTCCGGATCTCCTGATTGCCAAAAAGCAGGTCTATGGCCGGAATTTTATCCACAAATTCATAGGCTTCCCGGCGCCATTCAAACTGGTCCGGATAGAGGTTATAAACTGTATGAATCACTGCCAATCCAGTGACCAGCGGTTGAAATTGTTCCCGATTTAAAAGGTGCAGTTGAGCACCGCCGCATATCTGTCCGCCCCATTTTTGAAAAGTGGGTTTAAAATAGAGGGGGCGAAAAACACATTGGGGCAATTTTAGGCGGTTTAGTTCCCCAGTCAACAAAAAGGGGTCAATATAGGGAGCACCAAAAAGTTCAAAGGGACGGGTGGTCCCGCGTCCCTCAGACAGGTTGGTCCCTTCCAGCAAACACATGCCAGGATAGACAATAGCGGTCTTAAGGGTGGGCATATTGGGCGAAGGCATAACCCAGGGCAAACCGGTCTGCTCAAACCACATCTGCCGGGTATAGCCCTCCATCCAAAAAACTTCCAGAGCGCAATTGATCTCAAATTGTTGGTTGAACATCTCAGCCATCTCTCCCAGGGTCATACCGTGGCGGTTGGCAATGGGAAACATGCCCACAAATGATTCAAAACCTTTTTTTACCATATTGCCCTCGACCTGGCCGCCATTGATGGGATTGGGCCGGTCCAAAACAAAAAAGCGCAAACCAGCGTCCCTGGCCGCCTCCATAGCCAGAGCCATGGTGTTGGCAAAAGTATAGTAACGGCTGCCCACATCCTGGATATCAAACAGCAGAGCATCCAGGCCCTGCAGATCTTTTAAAGAGGGTTTTAAGCTATCAAAAGTGTTGCCGTACAGGCTGACCACTTTGATGCCCTCTAGCGGATCCATCTTATGATCCACCTCTTCCATATCCTGGGCAGCACCAAAAAAACCATGCTCTGGCGCAAAAACCACCTGTAAACTGCCGGGGCAATATTGCCTTAGCAGATCCACCAGAAGGTTCAAATGGCAATCCACGCCGGTGCTGTTTGATATCAAGCCCAATTTCAACCCCTTAAAGGGCTGAAACTGGCTAAGTTTTAACCGGTCTAATCCTGATAGTATTTTTTTCATATACGACCCATTGTCTGGCAAATTCTCCGAACATGAACTACCAGAAATTCTTTATATTATTAAGGATTCATTATATCCTGATCAGACCGCAAATTTCAATCTGTCTTTTTCGCTTGCAAAAGAAAAAATGATCGGATAAAATCGCTATCGTTTTGGCGATGTAGCTCAGATGGTTAGAGCATACGGCTCATATCCGTAGTGTCCGGGGTTCAATTCCCTGCATCGCCACCAGTATAGAGCGGGCTTTATAATAGCCCGCTTTTTTTTAGATATATAGTAGGAGAGATTGGATATGCTTATCAGATGCTGGGGAGCACGTGGTTCCATACCAGTTTCCGGAAAAGAATACCTTAAATATGGAGGTGATTCAACCTGCCTTGAAATAAGGACAAAGAACAATGAGATCATAATTATTGATGCCGGCTCCGGTATCAGAAAATTAGGCAATCTTCTTTTAAAAGAGAAACGATTAAAGTTTACACTCATTTTTACTCATTCACATTGGGATCATATTCTGGGTTTTGGTTTTTTTAAACCGATTTATTTCAGTAAAACAGAAATTTCCATGTTTGGTTGTCCATTTGCCCGGCGAGCGATCAAACAAATAGTTTCAGGTTCCATGGAACCGCCTTATTTTCCTGTAAAATATGAAGATATTAGTGCAAATATTTCTTACAACCAGTCTTGCAATATTAAAGAAAGTTTTAGCATTGATACCGTAACAGTAACTCCAATTATGTTGAGCCATCCCAATAAGGGCATGGGTTATAAATTTGTCGAAAATGGCAAATCATTTGTTTTCCTCACTGATAATGAACTGACCTATAAACACCCTGGGGGACTTGATTATCATGATTATGTAGAATTTTCCCGCGGCGCAGATTTTTTAATCCATGATACCGAGTTTAAAAGAGAAGAGTATAAATTGACTAAAACCTGGGGGCACTCAGTGTACAATGATGCTTTAAACCTTGCTCTAGAGGCGGGAGTTAAAAAATTTGGCCTTTTTCACCATAACCAGGAAAGAACTGATAATGAATTGGATAAAATAGTGCAAGATTGCCAATCAATAATAAAAGACCATAGTTCTAATCTGGAGTGTTTCGCTTTATCTTCCGGAATGGAATTTCAACTGTAAATTAACAATGTAATAAGGAGATATAAAATGACCAATCGTTTCGAGGTATACAAATGCGAATTATGCGGCAACATCGTTGAAATGCTTCATCCCGGCAAAGGCCAGTTAACCTGTTGCGGTGAAGCCATGAATCTCTATGTAGAAAACACAGTGGATGCAGTAAAGGAAAAACATATCCCGGTGATGGAAAAAACTGATAATGGTATTTTGGTTAAAGTGGGCAGCGTCTCCCATCCCATGGAAGAAAAACACTACATCGAGTGGGTGGAACTTGTTACCGGGAATGCCGTATACCGAAAATTTTTTAAACCAGGTGAAAAACCAGAAGCCCTGTTCGAAGTAACATTAGGAGGCTGCTTTGCCCGGGCCTATTGCAACCTGCATGGCCTATGGAAAGGATAAATATAATGACAAAAAAATTCAATGCGTATGAAATTCTTAAAATTGCTGAACAAATAGAACGAAATGGCGCCAAATTTTACCGAAAAGCGGCTGAAATAGCAGCCGATGAAAGTGCCCAGAAATTCCTTTTAGATTTGGCGGCAATGGAAGACGAACATGAAAAAACTTTTGCCAAAATGTGTCAAGAATTTCAGGCAAAAGAATCGTCAACCAGTTACGATCCAGATGAATATATGCTTATGTACCTAAACGCCATTGCTGACGATAAAATATTTAAAGTTAAGGAAGATCCCACAAAAATTTTAACTGATAAAACAGATATTTTAGAAATTTTGGACATTGCCATCCAAAAAGAAAAAGACGCCATAGTATTTTTTACTACCCTAAAAGAGATTATCCCAGAAGACTGGGGCCAAAACGAAGTAAAAATGATAATCAGGCAGGAAATGAATCACATAGGATTTATTATGAACCTAATGACAAGTATAAATAGCACACTCTAATCTACCCATAGGATGCAAAGCAAGGATGCCTGAGTTACCGGAAGTGGAAACAATTGTCAGGGGGTTACGGGAACGGATTTTGGGACAGCGTATTTTAACGGTGGAGATTTATTATTCAAAAATCATAATAAACGGTTCAAATTTTTTTTTTAAAAACGTAAGTCAGCAAGTTGTTTTTGATATTACCAGGTTGGGTAAGTATATCTTTATTCATTTGCAAAACCATAAAATCATTGTGCTTCACCTGAGAATGACCGGGCAGTTATTTTTTACTCATAAAAAGGACAACGACAAGCATGTTCACCTGGAATTCAGGTTTAAATCTTTGACGCAAACCCTGGTTTATCGCGATGTGCGTAAATTCGGTCGTTTTGAGTTAATTGGCCAAAAAGAATATGAAAATTATGTTTTAAAAAAAGGTTTGGCCCAAGATGCTCTGCAGATGGATGAAGATACTCTGTTTAAAAATCTTTCAAAAAAGAAAAAATGTCTGAAAGCATCGCTATTGGATCAAAAAGTAATTGCCGGCCTGGGCAATATCTATGTGGATGAAGTTTTACACAAGGAGAGACTTTCACCATTGGCTAAGTCTTGTGATTTAACGAAAGAGGAAGTTGGATCTTTATTAGCAACGATAAAAAATGTACTGCAGCAGGCCATCCTGGCGCAAGGCACAACTTTTTCTGATTACGTGACTGCCAGCGGCATTAAGGGCAGGTACCAGCTGGAGCTTGAAGTCTATAAGCAGGAAGGAAAACCCTGTTGCAGATGTCAAACTTCCATCTGTAAAATAAAAGTGGCAGGTAGGGGAACCTACTATTGTCCAGCCTGTCAGAAAAGTTAGTAATCCAACAATCCAAGCCCTAAACACCTACTTCCACCCAGAGCACGCACCAGTGTAGTCAATTTCATAAGCATTGACAATCTAAATTTACTATGACAATAATTAGTCATTACTTGTTGACAAGATGCTAAACTGGCAGGAGTTGTTTGTTAAGGACATTCACCACGATTTAATTGCTTTGCCCGGTGTTGGCGGAGAAACATGGAAATCAAGATAGGTTCAGCAAGGTTAACAATATTTGTGAGCAGATCTCTCAAAATATTTCTAAATCTGCTCCTTTGCCTGACCAATCTTCTTATCCAGGGATTGGTGATGAAAGCAGCCAGCCAGAGAGGGCGCAATAGTGTTGTACTTAAATGTTGATGCTGGCAATTATCATCTGCTGTTGAACAGCCAGTCTATAATAGAAGTGATTGACAGTGATACCTTGCAGGATGAGTCATCCAGATCCGATAACATTATGTACTGGATCTGGAGAGATGAAAAATTGCCAGTGGTTAATATATACAATCTGCTGCAGGAGAGAGAGGAAAACCAGCAAACCAGTAAAGATATTATGGGGGTGGTTTGCCAGAGAGAAGAAACCCGGATAATTATGGCGGTTAACCATATTAATGGACTGTTACAACTAGAAGAGAACGATTTTTCTCTATTACCCCCGCTTCCGGAAAAAGCAGCCCGCCTTTTTGATAAGACTTTTCAAGATACCAAAGAACAAATTCAACTGTTGCGTTTGCGCTATCCTCTGCCTTTGGATGATTTATTATAAATTTGTGGTACCAATGAAGATATTAGTTGTTGAAGACAGTCCCACTCACGCTAAAAAGTTGGAATATTTATTGCTTCAGCACCACTATAAGGTCAAGGTAGCGGTTGATGGTGAGGATGGGCTAAAAGCGGCTAAAAATTGGAAGCCGGATTTGATTATCAGCGATATAATCATGCCCAAAATGGACGGCTTTGAACTGTGTCAGGCTGTCAAATCTAACCAAATCCTGGGTGATACCCCGGTTATTCTGCTCACTGCTCTTTCAAATGCCAAAGATATTATCAAAGGACTCAATGCCGGGGCTGACAACTATATGCCCAAGCCTTTTAAAGATCAATGCCTGCTCGACAAGGTAGAAATCCATTTACGCAGGTTGTCCAATAATGGAAAAAAAGATTCTCCCGATAATTTGGATATAACCTTAGGAGCGGAGAATTACACTGTCCATTCCCAGCCGCGGCAGATATTAGACATTTTGTTAACTACTTATGAGAGTGTGGTTGAGCAAAATAGTGAACTCACCGTCATGCAGGAGAAACTGACCAGGTTTAACCAGAAACTGGAAGAGAAAGTAAGTAAGCGCACCACCAAATTGCTGGATGAGATTGCCGAGCGTAAACGGGTAGAGTTGGAACTACAGGCATCCAAAGAAACAGCAGAAGTGGCCAACAAGGCAAAATCGGAGTTTTTGGCCAATATGAGCCATGAGATTCGAACTCCTATGAACGCTATTTTGGGTATGTCGGAGTTGTTGTCAGAAACCGGATTAAATGATGAACAACAGAAATATAATCAAGTATTTTTTACTGCGGGAAAAAATCTACTCAATCTTATCAACGGCATTCTCGATCTTTCCAAGATCGAATCTGGTCAACTGGAGATAGAGAATATCGAGTTAGATCTATTAGAAGTGATTGATAATACTCTCGATGTCTTGTCATCACAGGCCCATCAAAAGGGTCTGGAGTTAGCCTATAATATAGATGATGATATTCCAATAAATTTAAAAGGTGACCCCAAACGACTGCAGCAGGTTATTACCAATCTGATTGGCAATGCCATCAAATTTACTGAGCAGGGCGAGGTGGTGTTGATGGATATGCAGATGCCGGTAATGGACGGGTACACGGCCACTAAAAAAATCCGTGAATGGGAAAAAACACATAACCGGAAAAAGAGGCCGATTTTAGCTCTCTCCGCATACGCTCTCAAAGAGGAGGCGAACAAGAGCCTGGATGCCGGCTGTGATGCTCATTTGTGCAAACCAATTAACAAAAAGACACTTTTGCAGAGTATCTATGATTATTCGAAGTAGCGAGTGGAATGCACAACGCACACCAATAACTTGTCAGATGACCGCTTGAGTTTTTTCCGCGTTTTAGTTTTTGCGCAATAACCCCTATTCGGACTTGCTCAACCAATCTTTAATCATGCCCACCACAGAATCAAGACACCCCTCTTCAAAGGGGGATTTTAGTCCGGCCAATTTTACCAACTCCAAAAATGGGAGGCTGCCTCCGGCTTTGCATAGGCGCAAATAATCGGTAAAGGCTGCTTCGCGGTTTTCATCAATCCTCAGCCAAAACTGAAAAGCGCACACCTGGGCCAGGGTGTAATCAATATAGTAAAAGGGGTATTTGTAGATATGCAGTTGGCGCTGCCAGAATCCTCCCTGTTCCAGGTAATCGAAGCCGTCATATTTGCGCATGGGGAGGTACTTTTTTTCTATCTCCCGCCAGGCGGCCCGGCGTTCATCCGGGCTGGCCTGGGGATTTTCATAAACATAGTGCTGAAATTCATCCACGGTCACACCGTAGGGGATAAACAGCAGGGCGTCATTCAGGTGGATAAATCTGGCTTTGTCCGCCTCCTGTTTATAGAACAATTCCCACCAGGGCCAGGTGATAAATTCCATGCTCATGGAGTGTATTTCGCAGGCCTCCATGGTGGGCCAGTTATACTCTGGTATCTCATAGCCGCGGCTCAAGTAAACCTGAAAGGCATGGCCCGCTTCATGGGTTAATACCGCGATATCTCCGGCTGTGCCGTTGAAATTGGAAAAGATAAAGGGGGCTTTGTAGTTGGGGATATAGGTGCAGTATCCTCCCGGGGCTTTTCCTTTGGTGCTCAACACATCCATAAGGCCGTTATCAATCATAAAGCGATAAAACTCACCAGTCTCTTTTGAGAGTTGGTCATACATTTTTTGACCGTTTTCCAGGATCTCCTCCGGGGTCCCCTGGGGTTTGGGATTACCACCTTCAAAAGAGTAGGCTTCATCGTAGTAGTATAGAGTATCCAGTTCCACCCTTTTACGCTGCCTTTCCAAGAGTTCAGTTGCAATGGGAACCAGATTTTCCTGCACCTGTTTTCGATACACCGCCACCATTTCTGGATTGTAATCGGTGCGTCCCATCCGGTGGTAGCCTAATTCGACAAAATTGTCATATCCCAGTTTTTGAGCTATCTTATGCCTGACTTTCACCAGGTTGTCAAAGACCTCATCCAGTTCGACCATGTTGTCTTTGGAAAAACCAAACTTGGCCAGGTTGGCCCGCTTGCGCATATCCCGATCCGCCGACATGGTAAAGGGGGTCAATTGGGATAGAGTTCTCTCCTCTCCCTCAAACATTATTTTGGCTGAAGCCATTAGTTTGGTGTACTGAGTGGAGAGTTTGTTCTCCTCTTTAAGATCATCGATAATCTCAGGAGAAAAGGTTTTTAACTCCATCTCAGCCAGGTTGAACAGTTGCTTTCCCCATTTGTTTTCCAGGTTTGGTCTAAATTTTGAGTTCACCAGCGCCTGATAAAACTGGTTGTTTAACTTGGTAAATTTTGGCCCATTCTGGTCAAAAAATTCGTTTTCCTGTTCATAAAATTTGTCTTCAGTATTAATGGTATATCTGATGCCCGCCATCTCCTGCATGGTGGAGAAATCGTTCCGCAGTTGAACTATCTCCTTCATAATATCATTCTGTTGTTCAAAGGTGTTAGATTGGTTAAACTGCTCCAACTTATTTTGAAAATCTTTTGTCAACAGGTCGATATCAGGTCTTTTGTACTGGTAATTTGCAAATTTCATAAATACACTCCTGGTTATGAATTTCAGATTAGATTAACCAATATGGTAGTTTTTTGCAACCAGAGGATTTCGACTTGTGGCAAATTTCAACCTGGGGGTCAACCCGGGTGCGCCCCCAGGGCACCCGAAGGAAATGCCATGGAGTTGTCTGATAGGTCTGAAATATGCTTTTCTTTTATTTATTATGCCGCTTTCACAAGTGAACGCATGATCTCCTCTCTGCCAGCCTTTATAACAAATCTTAATAGATTTTATCGATGTCAGCAAAAAGTATTAACTCGTGACGAATT
>CAZTWC010000144.1:8933-9197 GCA_964617105.1 uncultured Myxococcia bacterium | reverse complement strand
ATCATACTGATTTTATTGGTCATTCTAGCCTTTATGGTGATTTATTCCGCCTCTGGTCAGGCAGCGCCTTACCTGTTTGGTGTGCTGATTCCCTATCTGGCCTTTATCACTTTTCTGGTGGGTATTATCCTACGGATTTTGGGCTGGGCTAAAATTCCAGTGCCTTTTAAAATCCCCACCACCTGCGGCCAGCAGAAATCACTGCCCTGGTTAAAACGGGAGCCGCTGGACAATCCCCATTCCACCCTGGAAGTGATCGGCAGG
>CAZTWC010000144.1:4450-8923 GCA_964617105.1 uncultured Myxococcia bacterium | reverse complement strand
TGTTCCGCTCCCTGTTTCGCAACTCCAGCACTCATGTAGACAAAGAACAGAACCGGTTGATCTTTAGCAGCACCAAGTATCTTTGGTTGTTCGGCATTTTGTTTCACTACTCCTTTTTAATAATTTTTATCCGCCACTTCAGGTTTTTTACCGAACCGGTTCCCGGTTGTATAGAAATACTTCAAAAGTTAGACGGCTTTGCAGAAATAGGTGTTCCTACTTTTTTCCTATCAGAACTTCTACTGGTAGCGGCCGCCACCTACCTTTTAATTCGCCGATTGGTAATTCCTCAGGTGCGTTACATCTCCCTGCCGGCTGACTACTTTCCCCTGCTGCTAATCCTCTCGGTGGCTCTTTCCGGAGTCTTGATGCGCCATTTTTTCAAAGTTGATTTGTTGAGTGTAAAAGAGTTGTTTACCGGACTTATCAGTTTCAATCCCGGAGTTCCAACCGGTATCGGTATGATCTTTTACTTTCACCTCTTCTGTGTATCTTTACTGATGACCTACTTTCCCTTCAGCAAACTGATGCACATGGGCGGGGTATTTTTAAGTCCCACCCGCAATATGGCCAATGATAACCGGGAAAATCGTCATGTAAATCCCTGGAACTATCCGGTCAAGACCCATACCTACGAAGAGTACGAGGATGAGTTTAGAGATCTGATGAAAGCCGCCGGACTGCCATTAGACAAGGAAAAATAAGAGGAGATTAAATAGTATGTCATCAGAACATTCGTTACCTAAAAATAAGGATTTGCTCAAAGAGATCGATCTGACTCCGCCTGATAAGGACTGGGCCGATCCTGCGGTGGAATTCAAAAAAGGGAATTACAATTACGGAGCCGCTATAACGGGCATTGAATATTTAAAGTTCCCTAATCCCCGGGAGTGGCAACCCACGGAGGAGGATTGGAAACTGCCTGAGAACTGGAAAGAAACCATCCACCAGGGGATGAAAGATCTGCTGAAAAAATACCGCTCCTTCAAGATATTCATGGATATCTGTGTCAGGTGCGGGGCCTGCGCCGATAAATGCCACTTTTTTCTGGGCGGTGGCGACCCCAAAAATATGCCGGTATTAAGGGCTGAACTTTTACGCTCATTCTATAGAAATGACTTTACCACTGCTGGTAAAATTTTGGGTTCTCTGGCCGGTGGACGCTCCTTGAGCATCGACCTTATCAAAGAGTGGTTTTTCTATTTCTTTCAATGCACTGAATGCCGGCGCTGCTCAGTGTTTTGTCCCTATGGCATTGATACTGCCGAAGTGACCATGATGGGCAGAGAACTCTTGCACCTGATCGGCTGTAATATCGACTGGATTTGCACTCCTCTGGCCAACTGCTACCGCACCGGCAACCATTTGGGCATTCAGCCCCACGGATTTAAAGACAGCGTTGATTTTGCTGTGGACGACCTGGCCGATATAACCGGTGTCCAGGTAGAAGCGCCGATAAACAAAAAGGGTGCTGAGATTCTGTTTGTGGTGCCATCTGCCGATTATTTCGCCGACCCTCACTATTTTGGCTTTATAGGTTATATGGCTATGTTCCACCAAATCGGGCTGGACTACACCTTTAGCACCTATGCTTCTGAAGGCGGCAACTTCGGCCTGTTTCACTCTGCCGAGATGATGAAGCGCCTCAATGCCAAGATCTATTCTGAGGCCAAAAGACTAGGCGTCAAATGGATCATCGGCGGTGAATGCGGTCACATGTGGCGGGTGTTAAACCAGTACATGGATACGGTAAACGGCCCGGCCGACTTCCTGGAAGAACCTGTTTCCCCTATCACCGGCACCAAGTTTGAAAACGCCAAATCCACCAAAATGGTTCACATTTGCGAATTTACCGCTGATTTGATCAAAAACAACAAATTAAAACTCGATCCCCGCCGCAACGACCACCTAAGGGTAACTTATCACGATTCCTGCAACGTAGCCCGCGGTTTTGGCATGCTGGAGGAACCGCGCTATATCATAAATAGTGTATGCAACAATTTCTTCGAAATGCCGGAAAATACCATCCGGGAAAAAACCTTTTGCTGCGCCAGCGGCGCTGGTATCGGTACGGATGAGAATATCAACATCAGGCTTCGCGGTGGGATGCCCAGAGGCAATGCCCTCAATTATGTCAAAGAGAAACACGGGGTAAATATGATGTCCTGTATTTGCGCCATTGACAAAGCCACTTTGCCCGCCCTGGCCGATTATTGGGCCGGTGATGTTGGCATTATAGCGGTACACGAAATGGTGGCCAATGCCCTGGTTATGGAAGGCGAAAAGGCCAGGGACACCGACCTGCGCGGTGAACCTTTGGCTGAAGGTGTGGTAGTAGAGGGTTCAGCTGAACCTGCTGAAGAAATAAAAGAGGCGGAAGAGCAAAAGGCTCTTGAGAAATCTGAGAAATAAGTACTGTAAAAACCCTGGGATTTTATAAGGCCCGGGATCTCTTTTGAATGAATTATATAAAGGATTATTCAATGCAGCATTTAGGAAAAATACTGGCCGGTTTAGTTATTTTCCTGTTGTTTATCACCTCGCCGATCTGGTACAACCTGGCTATGGGAAAAGCAGACCAGGTCCCTCAACTAGAGCGGCCGGCCCAGGAAAAAAACTGTGTGGAAGATGTGGCGTTTATGCGCTCTTCCCACATGAACCTGTTGGATGATTGGCGTAATTCGGTGGTGCGTGACAAAAACCGGGTATATGTATCTTCGGATGGCAAAAAATATGAGATGAGCCTATCCAAGACCTGTACCAAGTGCCATGCAAATACCGAACAGTTCTGTGACAAGTGCCACAATTACCTGGCGGTTGATCCCACTTGTTGGCAGTGCCATGTCCAACCCTAAGGAGATTTTTTAATGAAAAAGGATAGAAGAGAATTCCTAAAACTTTCCGGTTTAGCGGTATGCGGAATATTGGGCAATACCCTCTGCGATTCGGCGGCTGTTGCCCGTGAGCCCAGCGTCCATCCCAACTCTTTGAAACTTCGGGGTAGTAGATGGGCTATGGTGATAAATCCCTACAAATGCAAAAAGGGTTGCACAGATTGCATTACCGCCTGCCATTTGGCCCACAATGTCCCCGATTTTGGCAATCCCAAAGATGAAGTAAAATGGCTCTGGTTGGATGATTATAAACATACCTTTACCAGCCAGCAACACCAATTTATCAAAGAAGATTACAAACACCGCCCTTTTCCGGTGCTTTGCAACCACTGCCAAAATCCACCCTGCGTGAGGGTCTGCCCTACCAAGGCAACCTTTCAGCGAAAAGACGGGATCGTGCTGATGGATTACCACCGCTGTATCGGCTGCCGTTTCTGCATGGCCGCCTGTCCTTACGGCGCCCGTAGTTTTAACTGGTTTGATCCCCGCAAGGTTATCCACAAGCCAAACATCACTTTTCCCTCCCGTACCAAGGGCGTGGTGGAGAAGTGTAATTTTTGCGCTGAACGGTTGGCAGTAGGTAAACATCCCTTATGTCAGGAAACCTGCAAACACGGAGCAATCACTTTTGGCGATCTGCAAAATCCATCATCTAAGGTGTCAAAACAGTTAAAAGAAAATTTCACTATCCGGCGTAAGCCGGAGATTGGCACCGGGCCTCAGGTTTATTATATAGCGTAAATAGCGATTCTATACGAGGTAATTATGCTAGAAAAAGCACTATTGGGCAGTAAAAAATATTATACACTTTTAGCCGCATTGCTGGGTTTGTTCGGCATCGGCTTTCTAACTTACCTCTACCAGTTAAATGTGGGTTTAGGTATCACCGGCATGAGCCGTGATGTCTCCTGGGGCTTCTATATCGCCCAGTTCACCTATTTTGTTGGTGTGGCCGCTTCGGCGGTAATGGTGGTTTTACCTTACTACCTTCACGACTACAAAGCCTTTGGCAAAATAACCATCCTGGGAGAGTTTTTGGCTATCGGCGCGGTGATCATGTGCATCACTTTTGTAACCGTAGATTTGGGTCAGCCCATGCGCTTGGCTAACCTGCTCTTCCATCCCTCTCCCAACTCCATTCTTTTTTGGGATATTCTGGTGCTCAACGGTTATCTGTTTTTAAACCTGATTATTGGCTGGACCACCCTGTCGGCAGAGCACCGTCAAGTAAAATATGCCCGCTGGGTTAAACCCCTTATTTATCTCTCTATTCCCTGGGCAGTCAGTATTCATACTGTTACTGCTTTTATTTACGCTGGTCTTCCTGGCCGGCACCTGTGGCTCACCGCCATTATGGCTGCCCGCTTTTTGACCTCTGCTTTTGCTGCAGGACCGGCTATTTTACTAATTCTTATCTTCATTTTGAGAAAATACGCCAACTTTGATGTAGGCGGCAAACGGCCGATCCAGACTCTGGCAAAAGTTATCACCTATGCCATGATAATCAATGTATTCTTCTATCTACTGGAATTCTTCACCGCTTTCTACAGCCAGATTCCCGGTCACATGCACTCCCTGG
>CAZTWC010000144.1:0-4431 GCA_964617105.1 uncultured Myxococcia bacterium | reverse complement strand
CTTTGGCTCCCACGGTCATTACGCCATGGTTCCCTGGATGTGGTTTTCCGTGCTATTGTCAATCATTGCTTTGGTGCTGCTGCTGGTTCCTCAATTCCGCCAAAATGAGAAATTGCTCTTACCTGCCCTGATATTGATTGTCTTGGCCACCTGGATCGACAAGGGATTAGCCCTAACTACTGGCGGTTTTATTCCCAACCCCTTTGACAGAGTCACCGAATATACCCCCACTATCCCGGAAATCGTTATCTCTCTAGGTATTTACGGACTGGGATTTTTTATTATCACTGTGCTCTACAAGATAGTGGTTTCGATTCGAAAAGAAGCATAGAAGAAAAGTGTCCTGTCAAATGACAGATGTTGCTTGACAAGGACACACTTCACATTTTTTGACGGCGGCTCAAACGCATCTTCTTAAACTGAACTAAATACTGTACTTTACTACCGATCCCTTTTTTTCTAATGTCGGCTTTTAATGACGGTACCCTTAGAACCAAGCCGGCGGGGAGAGCCCATATAGAATTCCTCAAATTTTTCTTCAAACCTGGATTTAGCCGCTGCAACTGTTTTTCGGAAACCTGTAAATGAGTGGCTATCTGCCGCAAAGAGCTCCCCCTTTTTTTTAGTTTCAACAAATGAAATCTCCAGGGATGATCCGGTTTTAGGTTGGGAAAATAGTTTTGCCTATTCTTATATATGTATAGAACCGCTACAAACTCAGCGTAAAAATTCTTGGAGGCAAAACCGAAATAGCGATGGCGATATCGGGCAATAATAGTGCTCAGGCTGGCTTTTCCCACCTTTTTTATAGCCCGGCGGATGCCGGCCCTGCCAAAATTGTAGGCGGTTAGGGTCAGCGGCCATCTCTTAAAGAGTTTATAGTCTTTTTTAATATGGGTTGCAGCCGCCCAGGTGGAAACCAGGGGATCGAATCTCTGATCCAAAGCCCAATTAATGGTCAAATACTGCCGGCCGGTGGCTGGCATCAACTGCCAAATTCCAGCCGCTCCAACCGAGGAAATACTCTTATTCTGGTACATTGACTCGATAAATCCCAGGGCTACCAACTCCCGGGGCAAATTCTTGGTGGCAAAAATATTTTCAATGTGGGGTAAATATTTTCCCACTTTCTTTAATCCCTCTTTAAAACTATCGGCCATACCCCATTGGAAACGAATCCGTTTCTTAGTTGCAAAAGACAAAAGGTTTCCTCGATTTTGATAACGGCACCATTGGCGCAAAATTTTCACTATTTCCTTTCTGGACTCCCCGGTTACCCTGTCAATAGAGGCACAATCATATTTTGCTGCTTGTTGCAGCCTGGCCATTATTTCATCTTTTATGCCATTGAGCCGTTTTTTCTTCTCTTTAGACAGATCAAAACCGCTTTTTACTTTTAATTCGGGAAAATATTGGTATATATCCACCACCCGGTAAATAACATCGGGATAATCCCGATCGTGATAAACCGCTTGGAAGGAGTTGTATTTGGTAAATATTTCATGCCAAAACCTTACCTTGGGTTCGATTATTTTCAAAACCGGAAATTTATCACTCACCTGGTATTGGCTCGCCTCTGAATACACCGGCAACAACAGGAAAATAAAAATTACAAATAGTGCCCATCCGCTATGCTTTATTTTGGTAAAATTGGTCATAGTATTAATTATAGCACCCACCGCTCTATTGTCAAAATTTGATGGGTGAGGGGGTAATCTAAAACCCTCTTGACATTTCCCTCTACACGGGTTAGTCCTATTTGCCACAGAGATATTTTTATTCTTTCAGGAGATCTACTAATGGCCAGCGAACAAGATGATATTGATTTAAAAATAGTTTCCGACGGGATTGAAGAGATCCTGGAGTTGAATTTACAAGATGATATCGATCTTCCAGACGAATTGCCTATTTTACCTTTGCGCAATTCAGTATTCTTTCCGGGCGGCATAATTCCAGTGGCTGTAGGACGGGAAAAATCTATCCGTCTGCTCAACGAAAGCACCAAAGGTTTGGGAGTGGTGGGAATATTCAGCCAGAAAAAACCAAAAATCGACAACCCCGGCCCCGAAGATCTTTTTCCTGTGGGAACGGTAGCCAAAATATTGAAAATTTTTAAATCTAGTCCCGATACTCAGCACGCAATTGTCCAGGGCGGTTCCAGAATTAAAATAACCGAGTTTCTCAGTTCAGAACCCTACATAACTGCTAAGGTGGAAAAGTTGGACAGCGTAGTGGTGGTGGATGAAGAGTTGGAAGCGCTGTTGCATAACCTGAAAATCTCGGCCACAGAGGTGCTGGCCCTTCTGCCGGGAGTGCCCAAAGGAGCAGTGGAATTTGTTTCCAACCTGGATGAACCGGAACAGTTGGTCAACCTGATCTCAGCTAACCTGGATTTGCCGGTGAAGCAAAAAATGCGCATTCTGAAGGAGGGTAATTTAAAGCAACAGATTAAAATTGTCTATAAGTATCTATACCACCGTCTGGAGGTGCTGCGTCTGTCAAAGGAGATCACCTCTCAGGTCAAAGGAGCCATCGACAAAAACCAGCGGGAATATTTTTTGCGGCAGCAATTGAAGGTGATCCAGGATGAACTGGGCGAGATGGACGCCGAGGGGTCAGACATCATGGATTTGAAAAAACGCCTCAAGCGGGCAAAAATACCCGGCGACGCACAAAAAGAGGCCAACAAGGAGTTACAGCGGCTAAGTACTATGCTGCCCTCCACCTCTGAGTATACTGTTTCCAGAACCTACCTGGAATGGTTGGCTGATTTGCCCTGGGCTAAATCCAGCAAAGACAATCTCGATATCTCTCACGCCAGAATGATTTTGGATAAGGATCACTACGGGTTACAAAAGGTTAAGAAACGAATCCTGGAATTTTTGGCGGTTAGAAAACTAAAGCAGGATACCAAGGGGCCTATTTTGTGCCTGGTTGGCCCTCCCGGAGTTGGTAAAACTTCGCTGGGACAATCCATTGCCCTGGCTTTGAACCGAAAATTTGTCCGTATGTCTTTGGGTGGGATTAAAGATGAGGCGGAGATTCGGGGACACCGTCGAACCTACGTTGGGGCTCTACCTGGCCGGATTATTCAAGAGATCAAGCGGGCCGGCACCAATAACCCCTTGTTTATGCTGGACGAAGTGGACAAACTAGGCAGCGACTGGCGCGGCGACCCTACTTCAGCCTTGCTGGAGGTGCTGGACCCGGAACAAAACCACAGTTTCAGGGATCACTACCTGGATTTAGACTTCGACCTTTCCCGGGTTATTTTCATTGCCACAGCCAATGTGCTGGATACCATTCCTCCGGCTTTGCAAGACCGGACAGAAGTGATCGAAATGGCGGGCTACACCCTGCAGGAGAAGGCAGAGATTGCCAAACGCCACCTGATTCCCAAACAAATTAAGGAACATGGGCTCAAAAAAATCCTTATAAGTATTAAAGATAATACCATTGATTCTTTAATTGACAACTATACCAGGGAAGCGGGGGTTCGTAACCTGGAGAGAGATATTGCCGCCATCTGCCGTTGGAAGGCTGTGCGGATAGTTGAGGGGGAGAAAAGAAAAATAAAAAGCATCTCTCCTAAATTTTTGACCAAAATCCTGGGCCAACCACGTTTTTTTAAAGAGAACGCCGAGCGAACCAGTATTCCGGGTATCTGCACCGGTCTGGCCTGGACTCCGGTGGGTGGCGATATACTATATATAGAAGCCACCAAGATGAAAGGTAAGGGTAAACTTATAATGACCGGCTCTTTGGGCAACGTAATGCAGGAATCGGCTCAAGCCGCCTTGAGTTACGTGCGCTCCAAAGGAATAAATTATGGTATAGAAGAAAATTTTATGGAAAACAACGATATCCATATCCATGTTCCAGCCGGCTCAATACAAAAAGATGGACCCTCAGCAGGGATAACTATCTTTACCGCTCTGGTTTCCTTGCTAACCGGTACCCGGGTTAAACCCAATGTTGCTCTCACTGGTGAGATAACCTTGCGGGGTATGGTTCTGCCAGTTGGCGGTATCAAAGATAAACTTTTAGCCGCCCATCGAAGTGGCATTAAACATATAGTTCTACCCAATCAAAATCAAAAAGACCTGGATGAACTACCAGAGCAGGTCAGAGAAGAATTGGAATTCCACCCGGTGAAAAAATTGGACCAGGTATTTACCTTTTGTCTTAAAAAGACTCCCAAAAACAATATTTGAACTACTCGGTGGCGGTTATCCGCCACCACCATTTTCGGCCATGGACATAACCCGTTGATTTTTCATGACAATTAAGCCGGCAGTCTCTTTCGCCTCAACGCCCATCTACCTGGCGCTTTTCGGCCACCTTTCGTATATCGTTGATATCATAGATTTTTAATCAATGGCCATCTTCTTCAACCTGTTTTTCAACCATCCAAGATGGCGCTTTTACGCC
>CAZTWC010000143.1:8058-9259 GCA_964617105.1 uncultured Myxococcia bacterium | reverse complement strand
ATCAGCCCTGTATGGTGCCAACGCTTTTACCGGAGTGATCAACATTATCACCAAAAGCCCACAGGATGTGGAGGGCACCTCTTTTAACCTGAGAAGCGGCAATTATAACTCCTTGAACGGATCCATTATCCACGGCGGCAAATTCGGCAAACTATTTTATAAAACCTCTTTAGGCTTTGACCAACTTAACCGCTGGACCAAATACAACAACATTTTCTCATTCACCAACCCCTCAACCGGCGAAAAAGAGTTTTATCCCAATCAAAACGACACGGTTTACAAAAAAAATATCTCCGAAAGTGACAACCTGGCTCTCAAGTATCTCCGCTTTAACATGCAGGCCGACTATCAGTATTCTAAAGAGCACAAATTCAATTTTGCCAGCGGCGTTAGCGATGGTTATTCTGAATTATATACTCACGATTTGCTGGGCTACTTCTTTAGAAAAGGCACCTTCTTTTTTATGAAAGGACAATACGATTACAAGGATACCCGGGTAAAAATATTTTGGAACCGGCAAGACAGCGACCACGGCAATCCATATTCTGCCATTGGTGTACATGAAATCCAACCTCTGCTCTCCAGCGTATTTTCCAACGTGGTGGATGGAGAGGTGCAATCAGCCTTGCAGTTTGATTTCTGGGGGCAAAACAACCTGATATACGGCGCCAGTTACCGGCTAAAAACCGTGGAGTGGGCGATGATCGATGCCGATCACACCGAAAACCACTACGCCGCTTTTATGCAAAACGAACTGCGCTTTTGGGAAAATTTCATCTTTGTGCTGGGTTATAGATTCGACCTTCACCCCCATGTTGGGGACACTCATTCTCCTAGAACCAGCCTAATCTGGTCCATCACCCCCAGTCAAACCTTGCGCCTTTCGGTGGGCACCGCCTTCAGAACCCCTAACTACATGGAAAACTATTCCCTCTTTAGCGCCAGAATCCTGAATACTGCCGACAAACCCTCATCTTCGCTAGTGCTGGAAGCCCGGGGAAGCACCGACCTGAAACCAGAAAATATCACCTCTCTGGAGTTGGGGTATATCATAGCGCCAATGGAAAAAATGAAAATTAACCTGGACCTGTTTTTGAACTTTATCCGCGACCAACTGATAGCGGTAAAAACCGACCGGGCCATCTCCAAACTCAAACGGGATGACGGTTCCTTTGCTATTGGCGGTCTTGGATTTATCAAC
>CAZTWC010000143.1:0-8048 GCA_964617105.1 uncultured Myxococcia bacterium | reverse complement strand
AAAGCCGCGCCCTGGGTGGTGAAATCAATATCTCCTACAGCCCTTTCAAATGGTTGCGTGGTTATTCCAATTACGCGTACCAGAGTATTCAGCAATACGATGAAACCCAGGAATCATATTATGTATTAAAACAAAACCCTTTTCACAAATTTAACCTGGGCGTTCAATATGAACACGCCAGCGGTTTTACTGCCAATCTGGATATGCACGGAGTGAGTTCCAGAACCTGGCCATTAACTTACCTGAATACCCTTACCGCTGAGATCGAAGAGAATCATACCACTCTAGACCCTTACCTGCTGGCCAATATCCGCCTGGGTTATTGGATCATCCCCGATTCTCTGGAAGCCTATTTGAGCGGTTACAATGTCCTGTTCAATTACCACCGGGAACACCCTTTTGGTACTAAAATAAAAACCCGCTTCATGGTAGGCGTCAACTGGTTTTTCAAGGGCAAACCAACTCCGGATGAGATATAGATTCTTTCCAGAAATCTCACCAAAAAAACTGTTTAGTATCTGTCCGGAAATGCTCAACTTTCAGACTGCTTGACAGCCACTCCTATTTTTGCTATATATTATAGTTTAAATATTCGTATAGTGAAGATTCAAAAATCAATTTCGAAACACGACAGATAAATTTGGATGGACATTACTTAAAGATGACCAGGGAGAGATAAATGACCCAAAAAATTGAAAAAGAATTTATCCCGGAGCAACAACTGGACCAGGTGGTCAAAAAAATGAATGCCCCCAAAATGAATCCGATTCTGAAAGCCATCATCGACATCGTGATTATCGGTGGAGTGATGGTATTGCTCCTGGCATGGTATTGGAAACACATCGAAGATGTTAAAGCTATCAACCAGCTGGTCACCGATGGTCAGCAAAAACACAATCTGGACGATGTAGAAAGCCTACGATACGCTGCTGATAAATATTTGAAAGCCCTGGAAATAGATGATAGCCATCCGGCTGCCTTGGCATCTGTAACCGAAGTTTTTACTTTGCTTTGGGGCAACTATGGACTGGAAGAATACCAGACAAAGGCTAAAAAATACCTGGACCAGGTGCTGGCAGAAGATATCAAACGCTCGGAAAGATACGCGGCTGAATCCTATTATTACCTGTATTCGGGGCAATTGGATAAAGCCTACAAAACCATTGTAACTATTTTAAAGAAAACCAAGACCCATGGACGTCTTACCACTGTCCTGGGCTACATTCTGAAAGCCCAGAAAAAGTTTCACCCAGCCCTGGAAAATTTCCGCACAGCCCACGATCTGGACTGGGACTACACCAAGGCCGCCTACGCTCTGGGTAACTCCTATCTCTACCGGGATGAGATTACCAATGCCAAGTCCTTTATAAAAAAAGCGCTATCTCTAAACAGTGAACATGAATTTAGCCAAATCGATTTCGCTTTAATCTGCTTTATTCTGAATGAAGAGATAGAACCCCAGGCTCGGGTGCTGGATAGGTTGCTGCAAAACGATCTTGCCCCAAAACTGAAAACCAGAGCCACTTTTGCCAGGGCTATGGGTTATTATAAGCAAAAAGAGTTTGAAAAAGCCTTACAAATGGTTGACCTGGTTATTGGTGCAGATTCTTCTAATTCCGATTATAACAACCTGCGGGGTAATGTGCTGCTGGCCCTTGATAAACCGGTTGAGTCGCTGATGAACCTAAAAGCCGCCCGCGATGATATGCCATCCATAACCAGATTTCAAAAAGACTATATCAAGGCCTTGATGGCCAATGAGAAATTCGATGAGGGAATAGCCTCCTTTAAAGATTTCGGCAATACTATTGATCCCGATGGAAGTTACTATATATTCGGAGTCAACCTCTATCTAGAAATGAACAAAAAACTAATTGCCGATTATGCAAAAACCAACCGCAGAGATAAGGCGAAGAAAAAGGAGATCGCCCAGGAGCAGGAAAACGTGCTGGCAAATGCCTTCGAGTTAGCCCAAAAGGCGGTTGAAGTAGAAGACTGGAACGCAGATATTCACTACCATCTGGGATTAGTAAATATCGCCATGATGACTAACTACAAGAAAGACCGTAAAAAAGGAAAAGAAGCCCAGGCTGCCAGCGAGGCTGCCATGAACGCCTTTGAACTTGCTATTACTAAAAGGATGCAATTTCCCGAAGTTTATCACCAGGTGGGAAAACTCTATGGAAAAGACAAACGTTTCTACCAAGAGGCTTTTTTTGAACTGGACAAATCTGCCCAATTATACAAACGGCTGGGATATCCCAAAGAGAAACTAGTGGAAGTGTACAAAGATATCGCTCAGTTGCACAAATTCAACCGGCGCAAAAAAGCGTTCAGGCGCTACATGAAGATGATCGAAACTCTCTAAAGTCTGGTTGTCCACCCGGTGAAATTACCTGCTTCCATCCGCTTTTACCTATCCCGGTTTCATTTTGGCACTACCTTTATCTTCCTATCAGCTCCCCTATTCCTAATTCTATTTCGCTATAATGGATCGGTGGCTTTCTATAGTAAAAATTTGGCCTCTTTGCTCCCCGCCAATCATCTTGCTCCTATAGCACCCTATTTATATTGGTTTTCTGCCAGCTTCTTCTTTCTCCTCTTTTTGCCCGCTCTGTCCATAAAACTGATATTCAAAAAAAAATTGAGCCATTATGGGCTGGGTATTGGTAAATACAAAACCGGAATCCTTATATTTATCCTTTTTTACCTGGTTATGCTGCCTATTTTGTTGATAATCTCCCAGCATCCCTCCTTTGCAAATCATTATCCCCTCTGCCAAAATGCCCGGAAGCCCCTGGAACTCTTTGTGGTTGGATACGCCATCTACTTTATCGGTTGGGAGTTTATCTTTCGGGGCTATATGCTGTTTGGACTATTTAAGCGTTTTGGCTATTACTCCATTTTTATACAAACCATCCCCTTCGCCCTTTTGCACTATGGGAAACCCCAATTAGAAACGATAAGTTCTTTGCTGGCCGGAATAATTCTCGGATTTTTAGCCCTTAGATTAAAAAGTGTTTGGTATGGGATATTGCTGCATGTGGCAGTAGCGGTCAGCCTGGATGTGATTTTATATTAGGGGGGGGGCTCAATGCGCCGCTATCATCGACCGTAGGCATCTGGTCTTAAATCGGAAAATATATTGTTATTAGCAGTAATATTTTTATCCCTGGCCTGCTCTAGATCAACCAGGCACTGTCCCTCCAACTGCTCCTGGCTGCCTGTTCTAAACAGCACTTCACCCCTGGGTCCCACTACCTGACTGCATCCGGTGAATTGAAGCCGCTCAAGCCCTTGAGCGGTGCGATCCTCCAGCCCGGTACGGTTGGCGGTTACGGCAAACACCCTATTTTCAATAGCCCGGGTTCGCATAGCATCCTGGCAAAAAGGCAACACCAAATTGGCCGGATGACAGATAATTTCTGCTCCCTTCCGAGCCAGGGTTCGCACCGATTCGGGATAAAACCAGTCAAAACAGATCATTATCCCCACCGAAACGCCTTGCCAATCGACTACCTGAAAATTATCGCCGCTGGAAAACAGATCTTTTTCATTATTAAACAGGTGCACTTTTCGGTAGCAGGCTATAACACCCTGGCTGGACACGGCAACAGCAGAATTATAAATTTTTTTTTCATCTCTCTCGGCTATCCCGGCAATAATCAACAAATTGCCCTGACGGGCCAAATGGGTCAGGCTAGAGATGGTCTGGCCCTTATCCACAGTTTCGGCAAAGGGCAATAACTCATCCTGGTTTTTGAACTGATAACCACAGTGGCACAACTCCGGTAAAACCACGATAGTATCCCTCAAAGTGGATAAACTCTTACCAATGCTGGCTAAATTTTTTTGTGGTTTTTTAAAGAGAGGGGAAAATTGATAAAAGGCGAGATTTATTTCCATGTCACCGGTAGTTTCTGGAGCGTCGCAACTGGCCAATTAGTTTTTTGTATTCCAGGTCCCAGGTGGGGGTACCTTCCTGCAAATTTTTTAACTTTTTTCTGGCTTCCAGGTCCAAATCGGCGTCAACATTTTCATATTTTTTTATCACCTGGAAAATATGTTTCCGCAATATGCGATCTTCAGAAAAAACATCGGCAAAATTATCAGAAATCATCAGAAAATCTATTAGTTTGTTTATTACCCACTCGGTGGCTTCCTCCCCTTTGAAGGAGTGCCTGGCTTCGGAAATATCTTGTTTTAACTTGTGCATCTGCTCGTAAGACAGTTGGCGGTTTTCCAGGCAGTCTTCGCCTCCGGAGGTATAATTATCGGGCTGTAAAAACTCTTTTATTAGCGCTGCTAGATCGCATTGTGCAGCCCGTAAAAACTCCGGCTCTACCGCAATATCTTCCTCTTTGAGTAAAACATCCACTACTTCATTGGCCACCTGGGGTACCATTTTATAATCTATTCGCATATTATCTCCCGATTTATCCCGGCCCTGTTTCTCCGGTGTTACAATGAAAACTATGGATTCGGCCTCTCAAATAAATTGCCGTGAATATCTAACAATATAAAGTGGTTGAACTGGCGCCAAAAATGAAAGGTCTTTTTGAGGTTTTGCATATATCTTTGCTGCAATTCATCTACTCGCCGACTCTCCTCCTCCAACTCGTCATCATCATCTAGAAGATAAGGATTGTTAAACAGAAAAGGATCTTCCAGGTCTATGTAAAATAAAATCAGCGGGCGCCGGGCAAAATTGTCCCTTTTAAAAATAAAAGCCCGCCACAACCGCAAAGCCAAATCTATTTCCGAGTATTCATTTTCCTCCAAAAGTTTGTCCCGAAAATTCAGGAAGGCTTCTTTGTGACGCCCAAACTTATCGGCCACGCAGAACTCGCTAGTTTCGGCATCCACCACCAGCAGAGGAAACTCAAACAGACTACCCCTTTTTTTGCTCGATTTCTTATGCAACTGAGCGATAAACTGCCCCTTCTCGTCTTCGTTAAAGTTACGTATACGTTCCTCTTCTTGTTGATTGAGTTGGTTAATAATTTGGTTTAAATGCTCAAGAACTTTTTCATCATCCTGCTCAGAACATATACAATTCTGGTTCAAGTGAGGGGTTTCCTGAAATTTATAATCAGCCGGAGCATATCCATAAATTACCGCAAATGGGTCCACTGCCTCAATTCGCTCTATCATGGATGGCAAAGATTTTGTATCGTCACAAACCAGGTACAGGTCGTAACAATTGTTGTTGCTTATAGAGGAAACCAATTCCCAGGCACTGGAGGCAATAGTTATATTAAACCGGTCTTTGCACTTTTCTATTAGAGTATTGAAGCGGTCTTTTTGGACGGTAGTGATAAGTATGTTATTTAAAAATAAGGGGTTCATATCGACCTACTTTTAGATTTATTTAATTAACTTTATCGGAAAGAAAATAAATTGCAAGGCATTTTATTAGTTTTTAATGCCTGGAATAATGGGACGTATTTTGGTTGCATAATACCTTTATATTATGTATGAAATAGTTATGGATACAAAAGAAATATTTGCCAATAAAAATTTTCTGGTGGGTATCACCGGAGGTATAGCGGCTTACAAATCTGTAGAATTGGTGCGGCGGCTGATTAAAAACGGCGGGAGAGTCAGGGTGGTTATGACCGAAGCAGCCACCAATTTCGTTGGTCCGGCCACTTTTTCCGCTATCACCGGCAACAAAGTAATAGTCAACCTTTTCCACCCGTCCAGCCTGGGAGTGGAGCATATTGAAGCCGCCTATTGGGCCGACTTGGCCATCATTGTCCCGGCCACCGCCAATTATATAGCCAAAATTGCTAATGGTATTGCCGATGATCTTTTGACCACTATCACTCTGGCCCTGGACTGCCAAATTTTAATCTGCCCAGCCATGGAAACCAGGATGTATGAACATCCTGCTACTCAAGAAAATATAGAACGCCTTAAAAAGCGGGCCGTGACATTTTGCCTTCCAGAAAGCGGGCCGCTGGCCTCTGGGAAAATGGGCGCCGGAAGGATGATGGAGCCGAAAAATATCCTGGAGAAAGCCATAACCGCACTCTATCCAAAAGATTATAAAGGTAAAACCATTGTGGTAACGGCCGGCCCCACCAGGGAAGCCATAGACCCGGTTCGCTTTATCTCCAATCGCTCCTCTGGAAAAATGGGTTTTGCAATTGCCAAAGAGGCAAAGCGGAGAGGCGCCCAAACGATTTTACTCTGCGGTCCTGTCCAGTTACCCCCGCCCCGGGGAGTCAAACTGTTCAAAGTGGAAAGCGCCCAGGAGATGAAAACGCAACTTAACCATTTATGCCAAGAACGGGTGGATGTTTTGTTTATGACCGCGGCGGTGGCTGATTTTCGACCGGAACAGTTAAGTGTTGATAAACTAAAAAAAGAGGAGATGACCTCAATTAAACTAACCCGCAATCAAGATATCGTGGCAAACCTCAAAAATAGACCCCAGGTGGTGGTGGGCTTTGCCGCCCAAACCGGCGATCCCCGGCACCGGGCCAGAGAAAAATTGAAAAACAAAAAATTGGACATGATTGTAGCTAACGATGTAACCCAAAAGGGCGCTGGGTTTGAAGTAGACACCAATATTGTAACGGTTATCTGCCAGGAGAAAGAAAAATTATTGCCACTAATGTCCAAGCAAGAAGTGGCAGGGCAACTTTTAAATATGGTTTTGCCCAGGCTCAAATAAAATTATATTTTGATGGAAAAAACTCAGATGGATGGGAAACAGTACCATTTATTGAATAAAATACTCTCCCAGGCTGAACTCCTGTCCGATTATGGAATGGAGTATATTCCCCCTCATTTGGCCAAAAAAATTCAGTCCATAACCTCGGCACTAAAGCAGTTTCGCCAAACGGTTCTGAAAACCGGCACCAAACCGAACTCTTTTAAAACATCTAATTTACCCAAAAAGCCTTCTCCTCTCAAACCAAAAACCATCTCTATGACCGATTTCGCCGAAATATTTTCAGACCAGCCGGTGGTGGATATCGATAACCTACGCAAAAGCAACCTGAACAATTTAAAAATCCGGGTAACCGATTGTACTGCCTGCCTTCTGGCCAAAAGCAAAACTAACACTGTTTTTGGGCAAGGACCGGAAAATGCCAGATTGATGTTTATCGGCGAAGCGCCGGGACAACATGAAGATCAAAGAGGCCTTCCCTTTGTGGGACGGGCAGGCAAATTATTGGACAATATTATTGTGGCTATGAAAATAAAGCGTCAAGCAGTATATATAACCAATGTAGTTAAATGCCGCCCGCCCGGGAACCGCCTGCCCAGTCAGGAGGAAGTTTCAACTTGCCTTCCTTTTTTATGGCAACAGATAGAAATTATCCAACCAAAAGTGATTATCACCTTAGGGAGTCTGGCGACCAAGATACTGTTGGATTCAAAGGAACCGATCTCCATGCTACGGGGACGCTTCCATGATTATCCCCGAAATAGTAAAATAAGGGTGATGCCCACTTTTCATCCCTCCTACCTGCTGCGCAAGCCGGAAAACAAAAAAATGACCTGGGAGGATGTAAAACAGGTGATGCGTTTTTTCAATTCAACCTAAGAGTAGAAACGATGTTAATAAAAAAAAATCAAACCTGGTGGATTAAATATTTTATCTGTGCCGCTATTATCTATCTATTACCGCTAGTACCCTGTCAAGCAACATCTGTAACCAAAGGAGAAATCAAGGAGGGCCTCGGCAACTTCGGGCTCATCGAAATCGATGGGAGTATCAACCCCGGCAGTGCCGACTACCTAATCAGCAGCATCCAGTGGGCCCTTCAAGAGAATCTTCAGGGTCTAATTATCAAGTTGGATACCCCGGGCGGCCTGCTTACTGCCACCAGAGACATTGTTAAGGCCATGCTCAACGCCCCCATCCCTGTCATCGTTTATGTGGCTCCATCTGGCGCCCATGCCGGTTCTGCCGGCGTATTCATCACCATGGCAGCCAATATTGCCGTCATGGCTCCTGGAACCAATATCGGCGCCGCCAAACCCATCATGGCCATGGGCAATAAGCCCAAAGATTCGGGCCAGGACGAAAA
>CAZTWC010000142.1:0-9298 GCA_964617105.1 uncultured Myxococcia bacterium | reverse complement strand
TTATGATGGATTTGGCCAACCAGCAGGAGGTCTTACGGGTATTGGCTGATCTGGTAATGGATACTTATACTATGGACAGTTCGGTAGTCCGGGTTATGCAAACCGCAGAGATTGATGCTGCCAAGAGTGATTTCCAGGAACTTCTGGCCCGCGCCTTTGTTATGGAAACTTATGTGAAAGTAGTTACTAATGCCAGGCTGCTATTACCATCTTTAGCAGAAGGCAAAGAGAAAAAATTGAACAAACTGTTGAAAAAATTCGATAAATTGGTGGATTATCCCAACTTTGACTTGATTAGCGCCAAACGCCAGGTGGCGGCCAAAGTTATCGAAAGAGAGAGTTACGTTTGTGATTGATTGGTATAACACCTACGAAACCAGGTGAAAATTTGACCATGAATCATAGTATAACCGGGCAATTACTGCTCCGGACGGGCGGGAGTAAATCCCGCCCAACCCCTGCTGCCGGAGTTGAGTCTGCTGTTCCTAAAAAAAGAAAAGCACTGCTTTGCCGCCAATGTTTACAGGTAATTACCAGCAAAGCAGACAAAACCGAGATTGGTGGTGCTTTTCAACACGCTTTTGCTAATCCCCACGGCCTTGTATTTCAGATTGGATGTTTTAAAAAGGCAATCGGCGGCCTTAATACGGGCACTCCCAGCGAAGAGTGGACCTGGTTCCCGGGATACGCCTGGCAAATTACTCTCTGTCAGGGATGCTTGATCCACCTGGGTTGGTTTTTTTCCGGCGGGGCAGAAGATAACTTTTACGGATTAATCCTGGAACGGCTAACCGAACCGGATAAGGAGTGACTGACTACTGCCTAAGCAAAAAATGTCCCGCCCGGGCTATCGGGCTGCTGCCCTGAAGCCCCTGGACAAGGTATCAGACGATATACTTCACTTCCAGAATCTCATATTCCCGCTCCCCTTTGGGTGAACGCACTTTGACCCAGTCATATTGACTTTTGCCGATCAGGGCTCTGGCGATGGGTGAATTGATATTGATTTTGCCTTGCTCCACATTGGCCTCATCTTCTCCAACAATCTGGTAGGTTACCTCTTTGGCATTTTCATCGTCCACATCGGCCATGGTGACGGTGGCGCCAAAAACTACCTTTTCGCCAGTTAACCTGGAGATATCAATAACCTGGGCCCGAGATAATTTGCCTTCGATATCTTCTATATGTCCCTTGATAAAACCGTATTTCTCTTTGGCGGCATGATATTCGGCATTTTCGCTCAAATCCCCGTGATCTCTGGCTTTTTCCAATTCTAAAAGGATTCTGGGGCGCTCCTGGTTTTTCAACTTTTTCAATTTTTGCTGCAACATTTTAAAACCTTTATTGGTCATAGGCACAGAACCAGACATCACATCCTCCTATTATTAATATAATATTATGCCGAAAGCCTTTCCGGTGATTTTGGTTGAAAATAAAGAAATATTGTATATAATTTAGATTTCTACTTCAAGAAAAAAATAAATATTGTTCATCTGGAGATGAATTTTAGATGAAAAAAACCCTTATCTATCTATTGTTTGCCATAATTGTCTCTTTGACTCTATGGCATTGCGGTGTTAAGGGGCCACCCCAACCCCCGCTTCAAGAGAATATGTCCAAAATAATTGACAGCCAGGAACAAAAAGTAAAAGATCAGGAGAAAAATTGATGTTTACCGGAGTTATTACCGCAATTGTATCGCCTTTTAGAAATGGCAAATTAGATGAAGCCGCTTTTAAAAAATTGTTGGCCAGTCAGGTTGAAGCCGGTATCTCTGGTCTGGTTATTGCCGGCACCACTGGCGAGTCGCCTACCCTTTCTGCGGAAGAGAAAATCCAGTTACTTCAAATCGCTAAAAAGGAGATTCCCAGTTGGGTTAAAATTATCATGGGCACTGGCACCAACTCCACGGCTGCCAGTGTTGAATTTACCCGCCGGGTTGCGGACCAGGGCGCTGACGCCGCTTTAGCGGTAGTTCCCTATTATAATAAACCGGGCCAGGAAGGGCTTTACCTCCATTACCAGAAGATAGCCGCTAAAGGCGGCTTGCCGGTGATCCTCTATAATGTTCCCGGTCGAACCGGGGCAAGTTTAGGGGTAAAAACCACTTTGAAGTTGATGCAGTTGGATAACATCATCGGTATTAAAGACGCCACTGCCGACATGATTACAGCCGCTCGGATTGCCACCGAGAAACCCATGGACTGCTGTCTGCTTTCTGGGGATGATAATACCTTTTTACCCTTTTTAGCGGTAGGAGGAGAGGGGATTATCTCGGTGTCTGCTAATATTATTCCCAACCAGATGGTCCAATTGTATAATGCCTTTATTAAAAACGATTTCAATGGAGCCAAAGAGATCTTTTTTCAAATATTGCCCCTTTGCCAGGCCCTTTTTCTGGAGAGTAATCCGGTGCCGGTCAAAGCAGCGCTGTCTATGCTCAATTCGATAGAGAATGAATTGCGCTTGCCCCTGTCGCCTCTTTCTCAGGGAAACCGGGAAATTATCAATGAATTGATGAATGAACTGGGATTGATGGAGTAAGAAACCATGATAAAAGTTTCTATTATTGGCGCTGCAGGAAAGATGGGGCGCTGCCTGTTAGAAATTATCTCCCTGGAGAGTGGATATACTTTAGTAAATGCTGTGGAAAAAACAGACCATCCGGCTCTGGGAAAAAGGGCGGGCTCCCTGGTGGGCGTTGATAATCTAAATGTTCAGGTCACTACCCTGGAGGAGACCACTTTCCAAGACGAGGTGGTAATCGATTTCTCCTTGCCTGGAACCCTGCAACATTTTCTGCCGGTTATTTATAAAAATTGTCAACTGGTTTGCGGCACCACCGGCATTAATGACACAGAACAAAATATGCTCAGAGAATACTCTGGCAAAATGCCTATATTATACGCCAGCAACATGAGCGTGGGGATCAATTTGCTGATGGCTCTACTGCCAACCTTTTCCCGGCATCTGGAGGACTTTGATGCGGAAATTACCGAGATTCATCATCTCCATAAGGTTGACGCGCCTTCAGGCACAGCCATCTCATTGGCAGACAAAATAGTTGAGGGCGATGATAAAAGGGCTATCCTGTTTCCAAGGGGAGAGGGTGCCCGTCAGCCTGGCCAGATTGGTATTGCCAGTTTGCGGGGAGGAGATGTGCCTGGCACCCACACGGTATATTTTTTAGGAAAGGGAGAATCTCTGGAATTGACCCATCGTACCGGCAGCCGGGAGATTTTAGCCCGGGGCGCTTTGCGGGCAGCAAAGTGGATTGCAGGCAAAAAACCGGGATTTTATAGTATGCAAGAGTTATTTTTATAAAATTTCGGATGCGCTTCCGAAATTTTATGATGTATGATAATTAATTAGTGTTTTTATAAACTTTTCATGTGGTTAAAACAATGCAGTTAAAGAAATTACTCTTAAAGTTATGTATTCTGGTCTGTATCGTGTTATTGCTCTGTCTGCCCCTATTCAACTGTGGCTCTGACCAGGGTTCTTCTACCTCAGATTCGAATGAGGGAACATCAAATCTGGATGGCAGTGTGGATGATGTAGAGGATGGCGCCGGAGATGCTGATGCAGGTGAGGCAGAAGAAGGTGCATCTTCTGAGACCGGTGAAAAAGATGGTGGGCCAAGTAATGAAGGTTTAGGGCTATTTGGAGATGAAGGTGTCGCTCCCACCGAGGTGGACTCTACTCCACAGGCTCCCTCCACGTTTCCCGCTCACAAATGGAAACGCTTAAATCCCATGTTCAGCAGTGAACAGATGAACGATGTTTATATATTAGACAGCACCCATATCTATTTTGTGGGCTCCGATGGGATGGCGTTGATCTATGACGGCAAGAGTTGGATCGAGGCAAATACCGGATCCACCAACGACCTGAATGCGGTATGGGCAATGGATGCCAATAATGTTTTTGCCGTTGGTGATGACGGCACTATAGTTCACTATAATGGTCAACAATGGAATTTAATGACCAGCGGCACCACAGCTGATTTGGAAGATGTCTGGGGCACTTCCGCCACCAATGTTTATGTAGTGGGTAGTTTGAGTTCCTATGCCAATTCTACCGGCCTTTTTTGTTATGATGGCTCAAGTTGGAACAGCGAGACTCTAGATTTGGGTTCAGTCGATATGAGTTATGGCTCCATTCACGCTATTTGGGGAACCTCTGACCAGGATATTCATATAGCCGGCAGTTCAGGGTTGACCGCTCACTACGATGGTTCCACCTGGACCGCCCTGGAGCATGAACTTGGAGGAAATTCCTATACCAGTGTCACTTTTTATTCTATTTTTGGCATAGGTGATAAAGTATATGCGGTGGGAGGTACCTGGTCAGAAGGATATATCTATACCTACCAAAATGGCCAGTGGGACAAGGGTATGAAAATGGGTTACGAACCGTTTAATGCTGTTTGGGGGTCTAATGGCAATAATATCTATGCGGTGGGTGATGCCGGAACAATGATAAAATACGATGGTAATAAATGGACTGAGGTAAAAATGAATACCAAGGCCAATCTGAAAGGGATTCACGGCACCTCTGCCAGCAATATGTTATTAGCGGGTCACGACCGGACCATTATGCAGTTCAACGGGCAAACCTGGACTGCCCTGGGCGGCGGATCAGTAGAGACCATGAACGGAATTTGGGGCCTCTCTTCCTCCGATGTATTTGCCGTGGGAGATAAGGGGAAAATCATCCGCTACAATGGTATGATCTGGTCAACCATGGAAACCGATGTGGAAGAAAACCTGAACGGTATCTGGGGGATAGATGCCAATACAATATTTGTAGTGGGCAACAAGGGAACTATTTTGGGTTACATCAATAACACCTGGGCCAAAATCCCCTACAGCGGTTCCACAGATAATATCAATGCCATTTGGGGTGTAGATGCCCAAAATATCTATGCGGTGGGAGACAAAGGGTTGGCTTTGAAATACAACGGAAATTCCTGGTCCCAGTTTAATATCGGCAACAGCAAGAATCTTTACAGTATCTGGGGCAGTTCAAAAAATGATATCTATGCGGTGGGCGAAGAGGGGCTGATCATGCACTTCAACAGCGTAGAGTGGACAGAGATGACCACCAATTACAAGACCACCTTGTTTTCCGTTCATGGCTGTGCCAACAACAATGTTATTGCTGCGGGCAAGGACGGTTGGGTGCTTAAATTTAACGGGATGATCTGGGACAAGTTGACTCCTCCAATCTCCTCTTGGCTGTATGGGGTGTGGTGTTTCGATCGTTTTCACTCCATCACCGTGGGTGATGCCGGGGCTATTCTCCATTACAACAATGTCTATTTCAAGGAGATGGAAAATCAATACACCGTGGGGATGAAAGCCATTTGGGCTACTGGGCCGGATAGTATTTTTGTAGCTGGAGAAAAAGGTAATATTTTGGTGTATAAACCTTAAAAAATTGGAGGAAAGATGAATAATATTTTTAAATCTATATGGTTGATTTTTGTTTGCCTGAGCATGTTTGCTCTGATTTCCTGCGTTAAACTAAATTTTCCTACCCCTAAAGATTACGAATATACTGCTACCGTATTGAAGGTTTTAGATGGTGATACGGTTAAACTGGATAATGGAGAGATCCTCCGCTATATTGGTATCGATGCCCCGGAGGATTACCCGGGAGAGGATAAGGAACTTTTTGCCCCCATTGCCTTTGAATTCAATAAAAAACTGGTGGAGGGAAAAAAAGTAACCATTAGTTTTGATAAAGAAAAGCGTGATCACTACAATCGCCTGCTAGGCTATGTCTTTGTTGATTTGGACCCGCAAACTAAAGGGGTAAAAGGTATAGTATTTCAAAATAAACTCTTTATAAATGCCTATATGGTACGGGAGGGGATCGCTTATCCCCGGCGCTACGGTGAAAATCTCCAGTGGATGAAAATTATCTTTAAACAGATGACCAATGCCATGAAAGGGAAAAAAGGTATGTGGTCTGAGAAATTCAGCAACAATCGGTATAAGAGTAAGAATTAATAAACTTCTAGTGTTCTGTACAGAGCACTAATACCAATCTTTGGTTTTAAAATATCTATTTAACTACATGTAACGTCTTAAAACACCATGAATAGACGCTATTTTACTATTATTATCATTATCGCTTTGCCTATTTTACTGACGATTTATTTCTTCCGGGGAGACCAGGAAGAACAACCGGAAAGCGAAGAGATATCCTTATCAATCAACCGGATCCATCAAAAGGGGAAGGCCCAAGATAATTCTCCGGATAATTCTGCCGGGCAACAGTTAGATTATGAAATTCAAGCGGGAGTAAAGGTTGCTGGACGTTTGCTTCATTCGGACGGTAACTATTTTGGGGGCGGGAAAGTTTTGGCGGTCAGGGCCAAAGGGAGACGCAATTTAACCATTGTTACTGCTAATGCCCGGGGTAGATTTCGGTTTAAATCATTGCCTCCAGAACTGATTATATTTAAAGTAACCAGTTCCACTTTTCCCCGGCCGGTAGAGTTGCCGGTAGAACTTCAGGAGGGCAAGGATATGGATGACCTGGAACTGGTGGTGCCCAGAGGAAAAGCCAGTTTGAAGGGAGTGGTGGTTGATCCGGATAATATGCCGATGTCCGGGGTAACTATCTACCTTAGCAGTCAAAATGGCTACAAAGTATATGAACAATCGCTAGTTTCCGATGACCATGGTAATCTGTTTTTCCAAGAACTTTGGCCGGGAGAATATGCTCTTTCTTTTGAGAAAAAAGGTTACCGGGAATATAAATTAATCCGCCGCACTTCAAAAAATAGTTTCAGGGTGGTATTAACTCCCCTTTATCAAATAAGCGGTGAAGTGCATGATCTTAACGATAAGCCGTCCACCTATTTTACCGTAAAGGTGATTGGCCGGGGAGAATATAACCGTAGCCTTTCTAAGAATTTCCGTGTAAAAAATGGCAAGTTTGCTGTAAATGTGGAAGCGGGACGTTTTGATCTGCTGGTAAAAGATAACCAGAACCAGGGAGCGCTGGTTGATCATATTGAACTGGACCGCAACAATCCGACCGCTAACCTGACCATAAATTTAGGCCGGGGGATGATTCAGGGGCGGCTGGTCAACCTGGAAAACGACAAACCGGTAGCGGGTGCGGTGGTAAAACTTAAGGTACGCTCCAATCCTCACCTACGGGAAGAGTTGATGAAAATGACTATAAGCAACCGCAAGGGTGAGTTTAAATTAACCCCGGTATTTCCCGGCAGATGGTCTATCTCCATAGTTCATGGACTGTATGACTCCAAAATAGAGAGAGGGATATCGGTTCCTGCGCGCGGTTCAGTTATTATGGGTAATATTGCCCTTCAACGCCGAACCAAACGGCGGTAGATAAATAGTTCCCATAGGCCCCAGAGCGCCGCCAATTTTATTAACACCAGTATCATGAAGGTGGATTTCACTCCCAGAACCGGAAGGAAATAAATTGCGGTAAAAAAAGCGCCTGCCATAGCCCCCAGATGGTCAGCACCATCTATTATACTGGCAACAATGCTGGTTTTTATTTTTTCTCTTACCAATAGATCGCCCACCAGAGGAAATTGGCTGCCGGTTATGACGCCGCCAATAATCATCAAAGCATAAAAAACAAATCTGGCTATATGGCTGTTATTATCTTGGGTTGGAGACAACCAGGGAAACAGGGTTAAAAAGAGGAGAATAGCTATCTCCGAGACCAGCAGAGTTTTATAGCAGTCTATTTTTGGCCATCTCTTTCTGGCTATAAAGATCAGGTAACCACCCGTTGCCAATCCAGCCATAAACAGGCCGGTTAACAAACCTATTTCCCGGTAGATATAACCAAAATAGTTTTGAAACTGATAAATAATTACCAGACTTATAGTCATGCCAAAGAAACCCGTGCTGCCTAAAAGATAAAATAAAGGTAAAATCGGCGTTTTTTTTACTCTCCTGGAGGCAAAGGTTAGAGACAGGAGCAGAAAAATTAACACTAGAGCCAGTATCCCAGGTGAGGTGATGCTTTGGCAGAATTTAAATAGATATTCCAATTTGTTGCCGGTCATTTTGTCCCAGGCGACTAAGTTGTAATAATAACTAATGGGCTTTGCATCCAGGTTATAATCAACTTCAACCAGTTTTTTTTCTACTTCCCGCAGGGCAAACTGTTGCCGCTTTGGCTCTAAGAGCAAGTCTAGATGATGGGGATTGAAAACTTCTTCTTTTAGATTTTGGGAAAAAATGTTTCCCTTTAGATAAGAGGCGTTCCATTTAATAGCCTGGGAAGTCGCCGCCATAAATCCCGGTTGTCCGGGAATCAGTAATATATTGGGGAAAACTTTTTGTATCGATTTGTAGACCGAGGTCAACTGTTGTAACCGGGTCTGGTCAAAATAGTTGAAAGGCGTATCTAACCTGATTGCCATCACCCCGTCCTCTTTTATCCTACTTCTAATCTCCTGAAAAAAGTCCAGGGTATAATAGCGGTTTAACATGGCAGTTGATGGAGGGGGGATATTGATGATCACCAGGTCATACTTAAATGGAGTGGTTTTTATCCATAAACGGCCATCAACCGGCCTTATTTTTAGCCTTTTATCCTCCAGCACAGTTTTGTGAGCCGGGGAAAGGCGCTCTTTTACCAGGGACACTATTTTAGAATCATGTAGGCAATAGTCAAGATGCTCCAGGGGAAATTGCAGCATCTGTTCAACCAGTCCGCCTATTCCTAATCCCACCAGCAGGATGCGTTGTGGTGAGGGGTGGAGGGAGAGGTAAAAAAGAGAAGGCAGTCGATAGGTATAGGGGTCTGGAAATGAACCCCAATACTTGCCATTGGCGAAAAGGCTGTACTGTTGAGCCGCTTTACCCACCTGCAGCACCTGGAACGGGGTATGAACCGTTTTTAGAAGTTGGCTGCCGGTCTTTAGCGAATTCCATCTGCCCAGGGTGGTAATGTGTTCTATTTTTTGAGGTAAATGCAACCAGAATAGAATACCCATGGCCCCGATAATCACCAGGGAGAACCGTGCCATAGCCCGATGGTTGAAAGCCAGATGAAAACAGAACAGCAAGGGTAAAAGTAAAATAACCGTGATCCAGCAACTGACCAGGGGAGTAAAATGGTCAGCCATAATCCAGGTATGGACCGCACCTGCCGCCAGGCTGCCACAGGCTTCCAATATATAGACCAGGTTGATGGGGACCGGGCTATAGTCAAGATCCTCTCTTGAGTTACTTTTTGTATTGCTTCGGTAAGAACAATTTGCCTGCAACATTAGTTGAGTCTGGCAGGCGGC
>CAZTWC010000141.1:1734-9323 GCA_964617105.1 uncultured Myxococcia bacterium | reverse complement strand
CGGTTTTATTTTCCCTTTTTCCAGCACAGTTTTTATGGTCTGTTCTATACTATTGGCCACACTTTCAACGCCGTCCCGGGTGTTGATCTGTTGCTTAACCATCTCCAGCATGGTTCCATTGATCTGGAAGATGCCCATCCGGATATTGCTGGCACCCAGGTCGGCTCCAATTACATACTTGAAAGTTTTATTCATTCATTATTACCGTTACTTAGATTCGCCCGGCAAAAGGCAATTTTATCTTCCATGATTCTCTGGATCTGCTTCAGAACCTTTTTAGTTTCAGCCTCAAATCTCAAAACCAGCAAGGGCTGAGTATTGGATGGTCTCACCAGAGCCCACCCTTGTTCAAACAGAACCCGCACTCCATCAATATCAATGGTTTCCCGTTCCGCTTTAAAACTCTCTTTTACTTT
The DNA here is from genome assembly GCA_964617105.1 of uncultured Myxococcia bacterium. Classification (GTDB taxonomy): domain Bacteria; phylum CAZTWC01; class CAZTWC01; order CAZTWC01; family CAZTWC01; genus CAZTWC01. The sequence continues at coordinate 8,907 of CAZTWC010000141.1, read as the reverse complement.
TTCTACCAGAATGAACTTTTCCTCTTCCGGACACTCCATCCTGATCTCCGGAGTGGAAAAGAGGCTGGGGAAATCCGCCAGTAAATCGGATAGAGGGCGGTCTGTTGCGGCTAAAATTTCCAGCAGCCGGGCTGATGAGTAAATGGCATCGTCAAAACCGTAGTAACGATCGGCAAAAAATATGTGGCCGCTCATCTCTCCGGCTAATTCTGCTTTAACCTCTTTCATCTTACTTTTAATCAGCGAATGGCCTGTGCGCCACATAATAGCCTTACCACCCAGTTTTTCTACCTGGTCATACATCACCTGGGAGCATTTAACTTCACCAATCATAGTAGCGCCAGGTTTTCGGGCTAGAATCTCTTTGGAAAAGAGCAGCATCAGGGTGTCACCCCAGATTACTTGCCCCTGGTCATCAATCACGCCTATTCGGTCAGCATCTCCATCATAGGCGATACCTACATCTGCACCCATATCCCTTACCTTTTTTTTCAGCGCAGCCAGGTTATCTTCCACCGTGGGGTCGGGAAAGTGGTTGGGAAAAGTTCCATCCATTTGGCAAAACAACTCCTCTACCTGGTGTCCCATTTGCCGGAAAAGGGGCGCAGCCACCAGGCCGCCAGTGCCATTGCCGGCATCCAGCACAATAGATAAACTCTTATCTGGTTTTTCAATCAACTCCAGCACCCGCTGTTGATAGATTTCAATAATCTCTGCCAATTTTAGGGAGCCTTTGCCCTGGCAAAAGTTGCCATCTCTGGCTATTTGCTCGATTTTTTTGATCTCCGCGCCAAAAATGGTGCTCTTGCCGCTGCAGATTTTAAAGCCATTGTATTGGGGCGGGTTGTGACTTCCGGTAATTTGCACGGCAGCCTGTAGATCCAGGTGAAAAAGGGAGAAGTAAACCAAAGGAGTTGGCACCACTCCCAAATCTATTATCTCCATACCTGTGGATAGCAATCCCTGGAGAAGCAGATCATGTAACTGTTCGGAATGGAGACGGCAGTCGCGGCCCAAAGCCATTTTTTGGTTGCCCTGTTGCTGCAGATAGGTTCCCACCGCCTTACCCAGTTGCAGAACCACCTCATCGGGGAAATCTTGCTCAACCACACCTCTAATGTCATATTCACGAAAGACTTGGGAATTGATAGTTGTCATAAAAGTAATACCCTTCACATAATGATATTCATTAGTTACAAATAATTTTTCTTTCCTTTTTTCTCCAGGGCTTCCACTATTTTTTTAACCTCCTGAGAACGTTCCAAAGGGCAAAGTAGCAGTATATCATCGGTGTTGATTATAGCTATATCATCCAGCCCGATAGCGGCCACCATTTTTCCGGGGCTGTGGATAATACAGCCGTTAACATCTATAAGTTCTGTTTCGCCCACCACCACATTGCCAAAAGTATCACTATCGATAATTTCTGACAGACTGGCCCAACTGCCAACATCTGACCAGCCGAAATCGGCTGGAATCACGCACATCTCCCCGGAAGCGGCCACTTTTTCCATTATTCCGTAATCTATGGAGATATTGGGTAATTGGGGATAATACTCTTTTAAGGTATCATCGGTGTTCATCCCCTGGTTCAGTTCATGCTCAATTTTTCGCAGAATTTTAGAGGCCTCAGGCATATATTGTTCAAACAATTGGAGGATTTTATCCACTTCAAAGAGAAAAATACCACTGTTCCAAAAGTATTCTTCGCTCTCTACAAATTCCCGGGCGGATTGATAATCTGGTTTTTCTACAAACCTTTCCACGTTAAAGACCGGGATTTCACCGATATTCATTTGAAAGGCAGACTTGTTGATATAACCGTATCCGGTTTCGATCCGGTTGGGCATAATACCCAAGGTGACAACATATCCTTTGTCCGCCATCTCCGCCCCCTTTTCCAACAGGTATAAAAACCGCTCATCATCTTGGATATAGTGGTCCGATGGCATAATGGCCATCACTCCTTTATGACCTCTATGCTTTAACATTACTGCGGCCAGGGCGATGCAGGCAGCAGTATTTTTACCAACCGGCTCCAGAAAGAGGTTCTCTGGTTTTAACTCTGGAAGGTGTTTAAATATATGTTCCCGGTGCTCGTAGTTGCCGGCCACCACGATTTTGTCTATGGGTTGTTTTTTAGATAGCCGTAAAAAGGTTGTTTTTAGCAGGCTATGGTGGCCATCAATAGGCAGAAACTGCTTAGGTGTTTTCCGGCGGCTGGAGGGCCAAAAGCGCTTGCCCCTACCACCGGCCATTATTATCGAAAAAAAATCCATGATCTCATCCTCGTATTGCAAATTTTTACCAAATTTTTATACTTCCCGGTCTATTGCTTCTGATCTCCTCATTCTGGCAGTTTCCGCCAGATACGTAAAAATCGTTTTAGCATCCGGGCAGTAGCTCCCCAGATAATATGTTTTTTATATTGAAAGGTGACCAGATTGTATGGCTTGCCTTCATACTCGATCATCATCTCCCCAACATTTTTTTTGTCCAAAAGATGGTTAAGGGGAACCTGGATCACCTGGTCGATCTCCGCCCGGTTCACCGTCATTTCAAAGGGGAACATCACTTCTCCAACCACCGGGGTAATCCGGTATCCAGTTACGGTGATCAGATCCTCCATTTTGCCCAGAACCATTATATTATCTTCTGAAATCCCCAACTCTTCCTCGGTTTCTCTGAGCGCGGTTTCAATTTTGGAGTTATCCTCTTTTTCGATAATCCCGCCGGGAAAGGAGATTTGTCCCTTGTGATCCCGCACGGTATTGCTGCGCAAAGTGAAAATCAGGTGGTAATCTTTCTCCATCTCCGGGGAAGATGGGCATTCGGATATTGAATTTTGAGAATCGTTTTGGCTTATCATTGGTTTATTCGGGCTGAAAATAGGGATCAGCACTGCTGCCCTGGTCAACTCTTTATCTGGCTGACTCAGGTTGTCCTGGCTAACCGGGCTGGTCTGAATTTCACTCTGATCTCCACTCTTGTTTCCGGCCAGGTATTTTTTTAATAATGAGAGTTTGTGGCTATTGTTTTCACCTTGTTGGATAAGGTATTGCACATCTTTGGAGGTTAATGTCATGGAATAACCCTTTGCTTTATAACTAACCAAACAACGCCCATAGCAGGGTTAAATGGCCTATACCAAACATATAGAGGGAAAAAAGATAAAATTTGCCATCCTTAAGAAAACCGATTAAGTATTTAAGCGCCAAAAATCCCACCAGAGCGGCCACTGCGGTTGACAGCAGCCATATCAGCAGTATTTGCCCATCTATACTGTTCTCCAGATTAACCTGTCCGCGGTTAATTTTCAATAGTTGATAGCCAACAGCGCCTAAAATAGCTGGAATGGCCAGAAAAAAGGAGAACTTTGCCCCTTTTTCAGGAGAGATACCCAGAAGTATAGCGAAGGAGATAGTGACGCCGGAACGGGATATCCCCGGAAAGATGGCCAGGCCCTGAATAAGACCGATTATAGCGGCCAAGAAAAACCCTATAGGCTTAGATTTTTTTTTAATCTCAGGCCGCCAGGCAAAAAAAGTGGAAAATAGCAGGCAGCCGGTGATAAGAAAGAAAAATCCCACCGCTTTTAGGGATGAAAAATGGGCTTCAAATAGCGGTTTGCCAAATAAAAACACCCCAAAGGTGCAAAAAGTGGCCAACCCCAATTGCAGCATCAGGCGAAAGTTTTCTTTCATGCGTCGGTTATTTTTGGGGGAAAATCGGGTTGTGCTAAGGAAGGGTCTGAATTTAAACAGATATTGGCAGCAATCGCCACAGAAGAGTTTAAGGTCAATACGATAATAGATTAGAATAGAGAGCAGAGTGCCAAAATGGAGAATAACATCGAAAAGTTGGTGAGGTCCCTGAAAATCGAGCAGATGCTGGAACATAACCAAATGCCCGGATGATGAAACCGGCAGAAATTCAGTCACTCCCTGGATGATGGCTAAAAATAGACTATGAAAAAAATTCATGCCAATATTATGGGGTTAACCGGAATGGAAGTCAATTAAATCCTGAAATCAGCAGTTGTTTGGGATTTGGCAGCAAAAAGCGGTTTACTTTCTACCTCTGAACCGGAGCCCGACAAAACCATTTTTCTGTTTTTTTTGCCAGTTCATTGTTAATTATGCTATAATTATCAATCATCAATTACCTCTGTATTCGGCAGCGAAAAGCGGTGTTTCTATCGCTTTTTTCTCTAACCATTTGCTGATTTCAGGGATAGATATCAGGTTGGTAAGATATGGATATAAATTTTAAAGCATATAAGAATATAATACTGGACTTCGATGGGGTTATAGCGGACAGCAATCACTATAAGGAGAAAGCTATAACCAAAGCAGCCGGCCGGCTGATCCAAGATCAGGCTTTGTCTGAGTTTGTTGAATATTTTACTACCAATAACGGGATTCCCCGAGAGCCCAAAATTGCCAAATATTTTTCCGGCAAAGATTATGATTTTGTGATGGAGAAATATAGCAAGATTCTAAAACAGGATATCGCCACCCTTCAACTAACCAATAAAACTGAAAGATTTTTAGCAAAACTAAGGGTAAAAGGCTTTCATCCTATCATCTTATCGGGGGGGCAAAAATCTGAAATTGAATCTATATTGGAAGAAAAGGGATTAAGCTGTTATTTCCAGACAATTTTTGGCGGGCCAAAAACCAAAGAGGAGAATGTCACCCAAATGAATCTGGAGGGCAAGACCTTGTTCATAGGCGATAGCAAGGTTGACTATCAGGTAAGTGTGACTTTTGGATTCGATTTTATTTTTATGTATGGATATACTCAGTTTGATAATTGGAGAGCATTCGTTGAAGATAAAAAGCTCAAAATAATCGATGATTTATCAGAATTGTTATCGCCGAGCCCTTAATTCGCCCAACTCTCTTTTTATTCTCGATAAAAACTTAATTTTTTTTCAAAAATATTGCCGAAGGGGATCTTTATGCAGTTTAATCTGCTCTAAATCATATCGCCCCGGTCAACACCCCCCATAAAATACCCAGATATTCATGCCAGGCCACTTTGCTCTTATGGAGGTTATATCCGGTCGGTAGGGGCATCAGGCCGCACTTACAGGGTTGACTTCAGATTGTTCATCTTTCTCGCCGTAATAGTAACCATAGCGGCGATAGTAATAGTAGTAATAGTAGCCGTATTTCTTACTGCCCAGATCAAGGTCGTTGAGGATAGCGCCAAAGATATTGACATTGACCCCAGTAAGTTGATTTTTGGCTCGCAGAACCACCTCACGGGTTGTTTGAGCACTCTTGATCACCATTACCACCCCATCGACCAGGTTACCGAGAATCAGCGAATCGGTGACAGCGATAACCGGCGGAGAATCAAAAACAATCCGGTCATAATGTTGGCTGATTTTATCGATAACTTCCTTGAATTTTTGAGAGTGGATCAACTCGGCCGGATTGGGTGGAATGGGGCCGCAGGGCAGCACACTCAAATTAGGCACATCAGTGGATTTTATCGCCACATCCATCCCAACTTCATCCAGCATCAATGAGGTGATGCCAAATTCGTTGGACATGGAAAAGGCCTTGTGAATCCTGGGACGTCTCATATCGGTATCGATCAGGATAACCTTGCTACCACTTTGAGCCATGGTGATCGCCATGTTCACCGCGGTGGTGGTTTTACCTTCCTGCGGGCTGGCGCTGGTCACCAGGATCCTGGACAAATGCTTGTCAGTGGACATCAGCAGCAAATTGGTTCTGATCGAGCGGCAGCACTCGGCAATAGTTGATTTGGGATGAAGATGGATATATAGATCGCGGTTGAATGGCTTTTTCTCCTCCAGGCTTAACTCTTTTGCCTCTTTTAGGTTGGGGTTAGCAGAGTCCTTTTTACTCGACGCTTTTGATTTATTCCGCCGGCGGCTATCAGAATAGCCGTAATTACCACCATAGTGGGAAGATTTATGCCTGTCTCCATAAGAGTAGTATCCCCCTTTGCCCGCATCAGGAGAGATAGAAGGAATAATCCCTAAAAAGGGAATTTTTACTCCGGTTTCAATATCCTCCTGGGTTTTGATGGTGTTGTCTAAAAACTCAATTACAAATGCTAATCCTACTCCAATGCCGATAGATAATATAAAACCAAAGAGAAGAATTATCTTAACATGCCGGTAAGATCGGTTTCTTTTAAGCGATTTAAGACCATACTATAGAGTTTATTGTTGGTGGTTTTAATCCGGATAAGTTTATTATACTCGATCTCTTTTTTGTTGATCTCCATCGCTTTTTTCTTGGTTATAGCAATTAATTTATTTAACTCTTTTTCAGTTTCGAGAACAACATTGTATTCCGCCTCTTTGGCCTGATAATATTTTTTGTTCTCAGTATGTAGATTGTCTTTAATGATCTGCATGTTTTTTTTAAGAGTCTTCATAAGAGGGTGGCTCTCTATATACTTTACAGAATTTTCCACGTATTTATTATATTTAGAGATGTAATCACCCTTGAGTTTATTTATTAAAGTATTGTTGGAAAGTTGATTGTTAGTGTCAAATATTTCATCGGCTTGAATTTTGCCATTTAAAAATTGTTTATATTGATTACGTCTGGCGGTTAAAAGTATCCTCTTATTGACAATATCGTTCAATTGTTGGTTCAATTGCATCAATTTTTTACTAATAATACTCTGGTTACTGGAAAGAGATACTGCCAGCAGATTGTTATTCTTTTTAAATAGAAAAAGATCCAGTTCCGACTGCTCCAGTTTAGCCTTTAGATCTTCTAGTTGTAATGATAGCCAGGCCACCGCATCTTTGGAAGATCCGGTTTTTCTTTTCAGGTTGTAATCAATATATGATTCAGCAATAGTATTGGCCAGTAGAGTAGCCTTGGCTGGATTGTGATAGTCGATTATTATTTGAACCAGCCTACTTTTTTTTATCGGTTCCACGGTTAAGAGGCCGGCTAGAATTGCAATGGGGTTAACTTTTTTGATTTTTTCCTTACGTATTTTAGGGTCTTCGATTTTATCCAGGCCAAGAAACTTGAGGTCCTGGCCCAAATGTAGTTTTTCAACCGCGTTTTTAATTACTGTGCGGCTGGCTATTACTTTGTATTGCGTTTCATAGTACTCTTTTTTGGACCAGTAACTACTTGTAGCATCACTCATCACCTCTCTTACTTT
>CAZTWC010000141.1:0-1724 GCA_964617105.1 uncultured Myxococcia bacterium | reverse complement strand
AGTACCACTGGGCTTCTGGGATCGATAATTACTTTGGCCACTGCTCTATATATCTTTTGCTGGCGTAAAACATAAACGGTTACAGCACTTAGCACCAGCAACATGGTAAATAAAACCAGCCATTTGTGTTTTTGAACAGTAATTAAAGCATTTTTTATAGATTCAAGATTAAAAGAGTCATCTTGCTCTGTTTCAATAATATATTCTTTTGGTTCCTGGTTTGGCATAACTTAAGTTTCCTGGCTTCTTTTAGTTTGGAATAATGATTCCGATTGACTTTTATTTGGTTAGATAATATATTCTGCCTAAAATAATTTTCTCTATTCGCGATGTTAATCCACTATGTTATCCATTTTTGTTATTTTTGTTCTCTCTTTTATCATAACTTTACTGATTACACCAGCTCTCTGTAAAATACCATCCTATTTTAAAGTAAACTCGTCTAGAAGTTGTAACTCTCCCCGTCACATAAATACTGTAGAGGTTCCACGTATAGGTGGTATTTCCATTTTTTTGGGATATGTTATTAGTATATTGGCAGCCTATTATTATAATACGCAACTGACCAAGACTCTATTCTCCTTCACTTCGGAGTTGGAGCATAAGTTTTTGGTTTACCTCATCGGTATGGGGATCATATTCACCTGCGGGCTAATAGACGATCTATTTGGGCTCAGGATAAGGTATAAATTGCTTTTTCAAATAGTGGCAACTTTTTTGTTGTGTAACAACGGTTTTCTGATTGAACAAATAGATATTCCTCTGGTTGGAGTGGTAAAATTAAAATTCCTGGCCTGGGTTGTGTCATTTTTTTGGTATATTGGCATAATCAATGCCTTTAATTTAATTGACGGTCTGGATGGTTTAGCCTCCGGAACCGCCTTTATTGCTACATTGCCCTTTTTAGTTATCGCGTTTCTTAGCCAAAATCATTTAATGTTATATTTAATAATTGGATTGTCAGGTGCACTGTTGGCATTTTTAGTTTTTAATTTCAATCCGGCCAGGATATTTCTGGGTGACAATGGCAGCATGTTGATCGGTTATTGCTTGGCGGTTTTAAGTGTCTGGACTTCGACAAAATATAATGTAATCCTTTCCTTTTTTATTCCGATTATTGCCCTGGGATTGCCGATTTTTGATACTCTTTTTGCTATTATACGGAGGTTTCTAAACGGCTCACCACTGTTTTTAGGTGATGCGGATCATTTACACCATCGTTTGCTAAAGTTAGGGTATTCCCACAAAAGGGCGGTTTTATTGCTTTACGGCTTCTCTTTTCTAATGACCGGATTGGCTCTATTGATTATTTTTGGGCGTGATCATCAACGAGGATTAGCGGTAATTATTTTTTCAATAGCAATTTATCTGGTTTTGAGAGTATTGAGATACCAGGAGGTGCTGCATCCGATTGAGGCTTTATCAAACCGGAAAAAGCGACGTCTCTCCAGTGAATATATTCAGTTTGTCACTAAGAGAGCATTATTGCTTTTTTCCAATTCAAAGGATATTAACCAAATGGTTGCTTTTCTTGAATTTTGGTCCAATGGTATTGGCGCAGTGGAGATTGAGACCTTGCTGGAAGATAGCATCAAGCGGACAATGATCTTTGAACATATAGATTACTATGTTCAGCCTTATAAAATTTCAATGGAGATAAAAGAGAGGAAAAATGGCGGTAGAAATCTTGGAGTTATAAAGTTTAAATTTTACAAAAGGGAATT
>CAZTWC010000140.1:0-9323 GCA_964617105.1 uncultured Myxococcia bacterium | reverse complement strand
CAGATGATTGAGTCTGTTACTCTAAACTGGCCCCATGTGAACTGCTTAATATGTAGTAGTTCAGACACCTAATATGGCACAACTCTGGCTATTTTGCCCAATAAACCTTTTGTCTTACCAAAATTCTTATCTTTTTTGCCCAGTTTTTTTATCGTTTCGATGGAGGTGCCCCACTCGTTCAGTTGGGCATGAAAGCCAATAAAATCATCTGGTACTTGCTGGCGCAGTTTTTTGTGCAATTGAATTATTCCGGGCTGGTCAGGCTGTTTATTGCTAAAGAGCATAACAGCATTTTTACGATATTTTTTATGATCCCACATCACCGATGCTATTTCGGCATAACTTGCCAACTGAATAGTTGAAAAGATAAAAAGAGAGTCGGCTGATTTGGCATCGGTAGAAAAGTATTTTAACAGAGTAAAGGCTTTTTTTTGTTTTTTTTCATTAACGCTGCGAGCATAAATTAACGCCGCCTGCCGTATGATTCCGTAGGCAGGATATTGAGGTGTTTCTGGTTTTTTTTCCCATGAGGAAATAGTTAACGCCGATGACTCGAAAGCCTGTAAAAACTTTTCCTTTTGCTCGATAGAGCCTGAGCCGCAAATTGCCGCACCCAGTCTGAGCCAGTGGAGCAGCAGAAATCCCTGAGCATTGAAACCTAAAGAAGCAACAGTGGCGGCGATTCTGTCATGGGAAATATCATCCTCAACATCCAGGCTTTTACAAAGAAATGTCAAGGCAGTGTCGAAATTCCCCATATATGTTTCCAACTGGCAGCGATACTGATATTGGCGGCATTTGTCATTGTGGGAATCAAATTCATCGATGGCTTTGTCGCTCAACTCTCTGGCAATATTAAAATGGGCAGGGCCATCAAGACCCATATACATTTCAGCCTGCAATTGCGTTCCTAGTGCCCGGCCACAAATGTTGGAGCGAATTTTTTCCTGGAAAATTTCTGGCAAAAGGTCGTTGAAAAATAGAGACAATTCTTGATAATATTTAGTGACCGCAGCCATCTTGCGAGCAGTCACTTCCGGCTCAAAGCAATCGATAAGATGGACCCCCTGATGCAAAAGAGTCTGGATAATGACCGGCACATTATCCCATTGGCCAGCCATTTGCGGTATTAATTTGTCAATATCTGCACAAACTTTGCGGGCCCGATCAACATCGCCTTTATGGTTAAGTGTAGTCAAACCAAGAGAGAGAATTGATAATTTAAACCATTTGAGGGTAACCAGTTTGTTATCAGGTAATAATTGTTCAAGGTATTTTAAAGGATTTTCTCGAATCCAAGTGACAATTTTGTCTGCTAGCACTGTATCCCGCTGTTCATAAACAATTTGCTCCAGCCAACTTATCAGTATTTGCAGGTGATTCTTGCGGCTGGATTCATCAATGATTGCCATTCTTTGGATGGTTGTTTCCTGGATGGCGGCTATTTTTTCTTTTAAAGTAGTGTGAAGAGGCTCAGAGCCTGTCAATGTCTGGCCGATTAATTGCAACGTCATACCATAGAAATCGTTACTAATCAGATCATTTAACCGTTTAATAATCTCATAAATACAGAGGGTATAGTTATATATGCCAAAAGCATCTTTAAGTTGTGTCCGCGTTTCCGGTTCACACCGATTGTAGGTGGTGTGACTGGAATTACTGAGAAGATCGCATATCTGCAGGGTCCGCCACCTTGTCCCGCTTCCCAATTGGAACCGGTCGACTTTCAATGCATTAAATCCTTTGGAGAAGCCGCGGCGTAAAGATACCTGGGCAATATATTCCTTCAGTCTGGAGAGATAATTTTCTTTCTCTTGTCTAACCAGGTTACCCTGCTCATCCTCCCGGGTTACTGAAGCGCAGGTAATATCAAAGTGGATCTCAGAATATCCTTTTCTGATTATTTCTTCAAAAATTCGAACCACCAACTCTGCCACCATATTACAGTAAGTTGCGACCTGGTTACCAAAACTAACCCCTTCGGTATTTACAATTCTAACTGGCTGCCAATCCCGATTTTTAATCTGCTGCAGGCATGCCTGAACCAGATTATTAAAAAGGTGATTATCTTTGATTTCAGTGGAGTGAAATTCCCGTTCAATCGGTAATTCATGCGTTCTAAGAACTGTTGAAAGAACTTTTTGGGCCGATTTTTTATTAAAGGAGTTTTGGGGTGCCAAAATACCTGCTAACTGACTAGGAATCTTTTTTCTTGTTGTATCATCCTGAAAAACGGTATCTCCCTCGTTGAAAGAGCCGCTTTCATCAAGGAAAAGATCAAGGTGAGCGATGTTTTGTGCCATATTTTTCTCCTGGTAAGAAACTATTGAGGTCGGTTACCAATGGTGGATACAAAACGATCTTATGCTAAATATGGCGTTATTCACATAATTATCCTGCCTATTGGTGTTGGGGTCGCGGGAAATTTCTATTATACCTGTTTGCTTTGAGTTGTCCAGTCTAAAACCTAACACCGTATTTCACAACTTTTGTATTGTTTTTATTGTCGTAAATAATCATAAAACTGGATTTTAGGGCTGCATCCCTGGCTTTTTCCATGTAATACTGGCCGGTTATCCAGCAGATTAGACCAGTAGTGATGGCGATGGCGCCGCCTGCTCCTAAAAATGCTGGCGGCTGGAACCTTATTCTGGTTAGTCTGACCTGGGGATTTTCTTTGGGGTGCAGGGATACCTCTCTATTCCAAAAACCGGTTTTGTAGCCTAAAACACCGGCACCGCCTAAAGCAAAAGAACCGATGATAAAAGAGCCAATACCGAAGTTGCGCCAGGAGCGGCTACTTTTATATTGTTTTTTAGCGACTATTATTGTCTCAAAGTCTTTTAATTTGCCCACCAGGTAACTATTGTTGTTATTGGCAAGTAAAACAGTTTTGTTGGTTTTCAGCAAATTGCGGCTGCGGACAAGCAAATCTTCCTGGGGATTTTCATTTTTTTGGGCATGGGAGTCAGAAGCGCTGAATAATAGTGTCATAGACAATAATAGGTTCAGTAAGATTTTGACCTTTAACATATTGATACCTCCTCTAATCTCTTGGCACGAATATTTGGGCTAAGAATTTACACCGAAATAGATGGTGTCATTATTTGAGAAGGTTTTGAAAAGAAAAACGTTACATGTTTTAGGCTAAAATTTTAATCTATAGGAGTGAAACTGGTCTGCAATCTCAATGAACAGGAATAGTTCGGCCGGCAACTGTTGTTTGCTGAGCAGATAATTGGTGGCCAGATTTGTCTGCTGATAGGGAGACAAATCTTGATCTTTCCCTTTTGGTTTGCCAACCCAAACCCTGGTTGGCAATTGAATAGTGTCCCAATAAATGATCAGGTGCAATTCATCGCCTTTCCAGCCTAAAACCGGTTGAAGACGCTTGTCTGACCAAGAGAGGGCTTTGACTTTTTCCAAAGAGTTGAGGAAATCATCCACTTGCCCATCAATATTGCCAAAACCGGTTGGAATCGAAGTGGAAGCAGTGTCTTCAGCACCTGCCAGGACAAAACGGTCTGCAGAAAGGTCTGGACCATGAAAGACAATGTCGATGACCTCTTTTATCTTGCTTTTTAGTTCTGCCAAACTAAGTTCCGGCCTTTTTACCTGATGTGCCCCTTTTGATAGAGAGGCCTTTACAGTTTCCTTTAGTGCGGTATTGATGGCGAGTTCATTGTCAAGGGCCTCTTTTGTTTTTGGACTGCAGGAGAGTATTGACTGGAGTTGCGAAAAGTCTTCTTCTGTAATAGGGATCTCCTGATTAAGTATTAACCGGTATAAGGTATCTGGTTCGATACCTGATAAATCGTGCCACCACCACAGATGCTCTTGGTTCACAGAGTCCAATTGTTCCAGTTGCTGTTTACGAAAATTATTTACAGTGGTGGTAAATAGAAGATTTTCCAAAATCATCTGATCATATCGGGTCAGTAAAATGTCCAGTTCTGAACCAGGTTCCGCAAGGTCTTGCTCAAACAAATCCCAGGCCTGATCCACTTTAATTTGGAGATGGTCCCGCACTTCAGAAATTTGGTGACACCATTTTTGGGCTAATGCCAGCCCTCCTTTTTTTGACTCAGAAGTTTGGGCAGCAATATCTTCTTCACCGGTTTCCCGGACAGCTTCAATAATGGCAGTCGGGGTGATCTCGTCATTTAGCTGGGCAATAGATTCTAAGTTCTCTTGCATAAACTGTAGTGCCCAACTGCGTAACTTCTCAATGGTAGTAGTCATTAGGTTGTCCCTATGATGTGGTCTTTAATGGCGTTCAGGGCTTTTCGTACTCTGTACACCTGTTGTCTGGCATTACCTGGGCTGATTTTAAGTATCTCGGCTATCTCACCCGATTTATGACCCAGAAGCAGCAAATCCAATATCTGGCGCTGTTTTTTTGACAACTTTTCATATTCTAGTGTTAACATCTGCTGCAATTCGTCAGCTATAACGCCTTGCTCGGGATTTTTTGGTGCAGACAAAGTGGGATCAATATAATGATTTGCACTATCTGACTGTTCCTGCAAATCATTATATGAAACCATAATTTTTTGACTTTTATTTGGTTGGGTTTGCTTTTCTATTGAAGTTTGACTTTTTGAGCGGCCAAAATATTTTCTGTCAATGCCAATAGCAACTCGATGGGCAGTAGTTAAAAGATAGGCTTTTAAATTGGTTATCGGTTCCTCATCAGTCAATTTTTCCAGGTGTACATATACATTTTCAATGGCTTGCTGAACAATATCATCTGCGGTCTCTGTTCTGTGTCCAAAACTTTCCCATTTTCTAAGAAAAGACCCGCATTTTTTCCTAACATTCCGGGTAAATATGGCGATAAATACCGAATCGCTCAATTTTTTTCTTATCTCTTCCCGCCAATCGTCCATAGAATTGTTACCCTTTACCAAAAGCCGAATAAGCGACAAAATAATCTTAATAGCGATCTTGGTGCAAATAGTTGGCAATGTCAACCTATTTATAAGGCAAAAAAAATGGCTTAGAGGATTTGTCGAATCTTTAGCGGTCCAAAGAGAAGCGTTCATTTACCTTTCCCCCTATTCCCACCTAAGAATATCATTAACCTCGTTTACTGTCTGAGATATCGATTTGTTGCTTTTTAACTGGTTTTTTTGTGGTGATATAATTTGGGCTGGATTAGGAACTGCGATCTGTTCATATTTGGGATATCTGCTTTTTCCTTTTATTATTCCTAGGCATTCCATATAACTGTCTTTACAGGCAGAGAGTATTTTGTGCTTTTGTTTGAGAAATTCGGCCTGATCCGCTTCCACCTGCATCCTGATCTTCAGGGCATCTAGTTCATTTTGATTACGGGCTAAATCTTTTAGCGCCTGGCGGGGACTAAGAGCCAATCCTTCTTTCTCCGCTTTTTTAGCCATCAAGTAACTCGTTTTGACTGCCTCAAGTTTTTTCCTTTTCATGGCCAGGATATAATCAAAATCATGGCTTAACCTTTTACCCAATTCTTTTAGCCGTTCTACTTCCATGATACCTGTTTTCAATTCATCTCTAATCCGGCTTGAAGTTGATGCAGAACCGCCTTTTACCTGGGTCAAATAGTTCTTCAGGGTGATATTCTCTTTTTCCAGCGAGGCTATCTCTATAGCTAAGTTCTCAATATCAGCCGCTAGAAATTCCCCTCTGGTTAAATCACAGTTTGAATAGGCCCGATCAATTTCCTCTTTTACCTGAAGGCAGTTTTTCGAATTTGTCGAATCACAAGATAGAAGATAGCGGTTTAGTAAAGCCTTTAATTTTGGCCCGTTACAGGCTGCCTGCGCCTTTTTGTGGAGAGCGGCTACATTCTGGATAGGATTCTTGTGTTTTTGTTTCCAACTCCTGGTTTTATTTAACTCTGTCATGGTTTGAGTTGCCAAAACAATATCGTCTTTTTCCATGGCCATTGAAAACAATGGGCTCTGCAATATTATCGGCAAAATAATTAAAATCATGGTCTTTTTATTCATTGTATCTCTCCCGTTATAAAGTTATTCTCCCGAGTTCCCATTATGCCGCTTGTAAATAATTCAATCAAAGGCCCAAATAGTCACAAATTTTATCAGACATAAACAAAGGCTCATCATTAGTGGCATACACTCCTGCCTGTGGATATATTTCCATATAATAGCAGCCATGCTCGATCAATTTATGAAAACCAAATCGAACTCCTAACTCCACCAAAGGAACAGCCAGGGCAGATTTGAAAACTGCAGGTGCTTTCTCAAGACAAACCAATGCTTCAGTGAACCAACTCTTATTTTTAAAAAAGTGTTTTGCAATTTCAATTTGTTGCTCCTGACCAGATATAAGCATTTGGTAATTGACCAGCAAAGGTTTAATACAGGCGAAACTCCCTTTTTGTATTTGAAATTCTTTATTAACCTGTTTCAACTCTTTGTCTGCCATTTTGATTGCCTGGCGCGACTCTTCCATTACTTCACCAGGCGCTTGACACTTCCTGGGTTTTTGTTCCAATGTTGCTTTATCTTTGATCTTTACCCCGGCACAAGAGATGATCATCATGGCAAGAATAGATATCATTATCATTTTGAACCAATTAGTCTTCATCAATCTTCTCCTTTTCTAAAGAACAATTTATTGTTCACCTATTTTACTCAATGCTCTGTCGAGTTTTTCAAACACATCCATGGCTTTTTTTTGCCGTTTTTCGATTTGCCGGTGTAGTTTTTTTTTGGCCCTGGAAATCAATTGTGATTCGGACAGAGTTGATTGTTTCTGCTTTACTTTTCCAACTGTGGACCTAGGTGCCGGTGATTTAAAGTTTGCGGGAATTCCATCTCCTTTAAACTTTTCTGTTTTAATTTCTTTGTTTAAATCACTGACTTTTTTTTCCAGTTTTTCGAACATTTTTTTACCATTAGAACTAACCTGGTTTTGCACATTACCGTTTAAAAAATACAAAACCGCAAGAGTGACAAACACAATAAAAGCCACGCAAGTTAAAAGCACTATGATTCGGGATATTTTTTTAAAAATATTTTCCATATAAGTTTCCTCCTTTTACATATTATTTGAAGGCTGCCTGAAAGCCACTGGTTTAACAACAATCTTAATTTGCGGACGCCAGTTTATTCGCCCACCAAGGGTGATACTGTTTGCTCCCAAAACTCGTTTCCCAATACAGTTTCCACCTCCTCATTCAGTGTCAATGCCGGTTCCTGTTTCTCTTTTAGGCAGTATTGTTTTGACAATGATTTTGCTTCCCTTTTTTTATCAGATAGTTTCTTCTTTACTCTGGTCAACCGATGGCCGGTTATTGTTACCGCATCATTCAACTCTTCAATCAGTGTCCCAACGTTGTTAGCGCCAAGGAACCGGTTTCGAAAATGTGATTGTAACAGCCACAAAACCGCATCATGTTCCAGACCGGCAATAAACGCTGGTAATTGCGAATACCGGCAATACACATACACATAATCAACAGCATCTCTTCTTTTTTTCTGATATATTGTCCTGATTTTGTTTTTCTCTTTTTCCGATTTTGCTGTGACCATCTGCTGATATAACTCCATAACTGTATCGATATTGCTTTCCAGGCCAGGGCAAGCCTCTGCTGGCCCGACACAGAAGCCAGTGCCAACTCCAGTAATATTGAAAAACAGAATCAAAAACACTGCCCATCCAGATGTTTTTAGAATCGTAAGCATATTTTACCTCCCAGTTGATATAACATTTAGTTTCCCGGTATTTTTTACCATTTGCATGGTCTTTACTACAGTCTGATAATCAATTCGCTCTTAAAAGCATATATGGTTCAATATGCCATAACACACATTTTTCTTTTTCCGGGTTATGTCCATCCCTGATTGCCTGCAACTTTTTTTTGGGTAAAAATGCATATATAACCTCTTTTTTTCTGAGTCGGCCACGGTAGTTTAAAAACCCGATCTCTTTTCTGGACAACTTCCAATGTTCGACATCCAGATGCCGCACCTGCCTTTTTTCTTTGTAGTTCATAGCCACCGCCTTTAATTCTCCAGTCCCGGGATTTTCCAATAACTCATACTTAAGTTGGTTTTTAATGCCTATTTTAACTATAAAAATTCTTCCACCCAGTCCCCGGAGCGCTTTTCTAAATGCATATGGCGAGGCAGCCACACAAGTTCCTGCCACCGTTTCTTCAAAGGCGCGTTCGATTTGTTTTTCATTCTCTTTTTCTGATTCTGCCACCGCAAAAGTGCTAAAGGCCAACACGATAATCAGGATGTTAAAAGCCAAGTCAACCAGTGCCCCCAATGATGAATCTCCAATAAAGGAGCCCACCTGTTTTTCTGTATCTTGTTCAAAATCATCGATCATGCTCATCTCTCCTTGACGATTCGAGGCAAATCATACGTATTAATATCTTTTATTCTCTTTTTTTTGCGGGTCTGTTTTTTGGGTAAGGCTGGAGGCAACATGGTCGCCTCGTTGGTTGCCAACTCTTTACCTATATAGTAGGCAATCCGTTCTGCTTCGTATTCTATCAATTGCATTTTATCGTCCAGGTTTCGCAGCCGTTCTTTTTCTCTATCTTCTTTCATGGCTTTTCTAAAAATTCCTGGAGCAACAGTAAGAGTGATAATGCTTAAAATTGCACATGGAATTGCAACCTCAGTAGTAGTCAAAGCGATTTTCAACGATGAACCAAAACTGGCTGAATCGGAAACATTATCCAAAGAACCCCGTAAACCAAATACTGTCCCCAAAAGTCCGATTAAAGTTGAAATCCCTGCCTGAATCATGGTCAGGGAGCGCAGCCATCTTTTCTCCCATAAATCATAAAAATCGTAATATGTGCCGGTGAAAATTTCCTCTAAGACTCCAGAAGTGTGTTCACCAGCCAATCTAACCAGCCATGCACTGGTTATCAGAAAAAAAACCAGGATAGCTATTGCTAGCCAAACAACTAGAGGAATAGCGAATTGCCCTAGGTCTTTGATTATTTCTACAATTACTTCCATCTCATCCCCTTATTACATGTTAAATGGATATTACAATCAGACCATAGACGCGACAGCACTATCAATTGCTTGGCTCCACTTCCGCAGCGGCTAAGCATCGAAATTACGGCCAAGTCTCTACCGCTCCATGCACGGTTTAAAGCAATCAATTCCAACGGGGCATCTGGTTGCACCATTCCAGGATCAACCACAATCCCTTTGTATAGCCATTTTTCATGACTATGACACCCGTTAGCTGCGCCAGTATCCCCGATTTTTGCGATTTCATCCCCTTTTTTGACCAAATCTCCCGCCCTCACCCACACCTGACTAAAATGCATACCTGTCCAGTGCCAA
>CAZTWC010000139.1:0-9331 GCA_964617105.1 uncultured Myxococcia bacterium | reverse complement strand
CTTCAGTTAAGATTAGCAGAGAATAGGCACCCTGCAAATGAAGCAAAGCATCGGTAATCCGATCGGCAAGATCAATCTTGCTGGAGGAAGCGATGAGGTGTACTATGGCTTCAGTATCCATGCTGGATTGAAAAATGGAGCCCTTGCGTTCCAGGTTTTCTCGGATTTGGTCGGCGTTGCATATAGTACCGTTATGGGCGATAGCCAGGGGCCCTTTGATATAATTGACCACAAAGGGTTGGGCGTTTTTCAGCAGACTATAGCCGCTGGTGGAATAGCGGACATGACCGATTGCCGCAGAGCCGGGCAGGTTGTCCAAAACCTGGGATGAAAAAGTATCCGCCACATGTCCCATCGCCCTATGTGAGTGCATCAAATCCCGATCCATAGAAACAATACCACTGGATTCTTGACCTCTATGTTGTAGAGCATGAAGTCCCAGGTAGGTGATTTTAGCCGCTTCCCGATGGTTGAAGACCCCAAAAACTCCGCAATGATCTTTAAGTTTATCGAACATATTTACTGACCTCGTTAACCTTCCGATTTGTCCCTAATACAGGGTGACTGTACCCGAGAAAGCATTAATACTATAGAACCAAACTTTTTTAAATAGGATTTTAGTTTAATGGGAAGATGGTGGTTATCGTCACTTATCCATAGTTGGAAATTTTTTCCCCAGGGCTTTGGGCCGTTTAAGCGTTTAGAATGACCTTCAATCAGCACTGAAGAAAAGTAGCCCGCTGGAGTGGAAACCCCTTCCCGTTTGACAATTTCTCCGGTGACCTGCCAGAGGTAGTAGCCAGCATAAACTTTTTGGCAAAAGGAACCCTTTGCCGGCACCTGGAAATCGCGATAATAGTAGAAGAGAGAGATCATATCCTGGATATCCCTGGGTACCAAAAAAGTGTAACGGGTTTTGCGGGCGTTGCGGTTACAGTCCACTTGCAAGCGACCCTGGTTGTGTAAATAAACTCCTTTTTCCCACCGTTTTTTATTGTTGAACTTGGTTTTGGTATTATAGCGTAAGGGGTTTTGTCTGGATAAATGGTAAATAGACTCTACCCGGGCTATAAAATGCTTGAATTTATCCAGCAGGGGATTGGTTTTAACCAGCCCTTTCAATTGGATCTCTCCTTTGGCGTTTATTGTTGTCCCCATTTTTAGATAGACTCGTCCAGCGTAGATACCCGACACCAGGATTTCGTAAGAGAGTGATTCTCCAGGGCACAGGGGGCTTTTCTCTTGTAGAGGAAAAGAGATGGAGCAATTCGAATTTTTCTCAGGAGTTGTTTTTGGGTTTTTAACCCTGCCAGCCATAGCAATGGTTGTAATCAGGATGTGGATCAACATGAAAAAAAGCGCCAGGCAGCAAAAGCGGATCTTCATCTCATGTTACTCCTGCCGGTCGAAGAATTTGAGCACTAATTGGCTGAATACTTTTACCCCCACTTGCAGGCACCGCTCGTCTATATCGAAGTAACCGTTGTGCAAAATAACTGGAATTCCATTCGGGGTGTTTCCGCTACCCAACCTGATTATCCCTCCGGGTATTTTATTTAAAAAACGGGAAAAATCTTCCGAACCCATGGAGGGTTCCAGGTTAAGGACGTTTTTTTTGTTTAGCACATCCAGGCAGGCGGATTTCATAAGGTTCATAGCGGCGGGATGGCAGATACAAGGCGGACAACTCTCTTCAAAAATAAACTTGGTTTTGATTTGATAAGCTGTTTCAAGACTTTCGGTTAATTCTTTTAGCCGCTTCACCGCCAGGTTTCTTGACTCAATATTGTAGGAACGTATGGTGCCTTCAAGTACAACCTCTTCTGGAATAATATTTTCTTTGTTACCGGCGATAAATTTACAAATGGAGATAACTACAGGATCGTGAGCCGGTATACTACGGCTGATAATGGTCTGGATTGACAACACCAGTTGGCTGGCGGCCACAATAATATCCTGGGTGAAATGGGGACGGGCTCCATGACCACCCTCACCTCTAAGTATGATTTGAAAGTAGTCACTACCAGCCGCGCAAGGTCCGGTGTAAATTCCAACTCGTCCAGCCTCCAGTTCAGGATTGACATGGGCAGCGTAAATCACATCGGGAGTGGGGTTGTTTAAAACCCCGTCATCGATCATGCAACAGGCTCCGCCGCAACACTCTTCCGCCGGTTGAAAGATAAATTTAACCTGGCCGGACAGATCGGCTTGATTCACATTTTCACTAAGCCAACGGGCAACCCCCAGCATTATGGTCATATGAGCATCGTGGCCGCAGGCGTGCATCACTCCATCGTTTCTCGATTTATAGGGCACATTATTGGTTTGTTGTATTGGGAGTGCATCCATATCGCCGCGCAGGGCAATGGTCCACTGTTTTTTTCCGGAAGATTTTTTCCCAAATAGTCCCACCACTCCAGTTCTTCCCACATTACGCTCAACCTGGAGTTTCAACTCTTCCAAAATAAACGCTATTTTTTCTGAGGTTCTAAACTCCTCGAATCCTAATTCCGGATAGGTGTGGAAATCTCGGCGCAGTTCTATAAGCCATTTGTTAAAATCTACCTTCATGTTGGGTTGATTATACTCCTGTCCTGTAGGATTTCAAAATAAAATTTGTTTTTACTTGAAATCGTCATGAAAAACACTAATAATAACTCTTGTAGATAATAGTGCAGTTTGAAAACGCATTGAAGTTTTTTAACTCTTTGTGGACAATTAACATTATAATAGAAAAGGATAACAAAATGGCAACTTCTTATCAGAAATTGGGTTTAGTTAACACCAGGGAACTTTTTAAAAAAGCGATGGACGGCGGTTATGCTATACCAGCCTACAATTTTAATAATATGGAACAATTGCAGGCAATTATTACCGCCTGTGTCAATACCCAGTCACCGGTTATTCTGCAGGTTTCCAAAGGCGCCCGCAACTATGCCAACCAGACTCTACTGCGCTACCTGGCCCAGGGAGCAGTGGAGATGATGCGGGAGATGGCTTCAGAAAAGGGAGTTAGCGAGGTTCCCATCGCCCTTCACTTGGATCATGGTGACACTTACGAAGTCTCAGTTTCCTGTGTTGAGAGTGGTTTTTCATCTATTATGATCGATGGTTCCCACCACTCTTATGAAGATAATGTGACCTTGACCAAAAAGGTGGTGGATTACTGCCATTCAGTTGAGGGTTACGTTACGGTGGAAGGTGAGTTGGGCGTGTTGGCGGGTATTGAGGATGAAGTAGTGGCGGAAAAATCGACTTATACCAAACCAGAAGAGGTGGAGGACTTTGTTACCAGGACCGGAGTGGATTCTTTGGCCATCTCCATAGGCACCAGCCACGGCGCTAACAAGTTCAAGCCCTCCATGTGTACCCTGGGAGATGATGGAGTCCTTTATCCGCCGGAGTTGCGTTTCGATATTTTGGAGGAGATCGAAAAGAGATTGCCCGGTTTTCCCATTGTATTGCACGGTTCTTCATCAGTGCCCAAGAAATATGTTGATCTGATCAATCAGTACGGCGGTGAGCTCAAGGATGCTGTAGGTATTCCTGAGCCGCAGTTACGCAAGGCGGCTACATCTGCGGTTTGCAAGATCAATATCGATTCCGATGGAAGGTTAGCCATGACTGCAGCCATCCGGGAGACCTTTAATAAAAAACCAGAGGCTTTTGATCCACGCAAATATCTTGGCCCCGCCCGGGAAGAGTTGACCCGGTTATACGAGGAGAAAATCAGAAACGTATTGGGAAGTAGCAATAAGGCATAAATATTAATTAAATGCTCTATGAAAAAAATATTTAAGAAAGAAAAGAATTCCCGGGATTTCAATCCCGGGTTGACAAAAAGTGTCTCCGTTCTATTACTCTTATTAACTCTTCAGTTGGGGATAATTTTTGCATCAACTCTGGATGCCAGAGCGGAAGAACCCAGTGATAAGGAAGGGGAGAGAGCGGTAGCGTTTGAACCGGGCTGGACCTTTTGGGAGTTGGGAGGTAATTTTTATGCAAATATTAACCAGGATAAACAGCAATTCAATTTACGGTTTTCCTTCGGCGGTTTGATTACTTCCGATCTTATGCCTGGTATAGAGGTGGTAGGCGGCCAATACCTGGGAGACAAACTGCATCTCAGGTCAAATGCCTGGCTAAAATGGTTTATTCTGCCGGAAAAATATCTAGCCCCATATCTAAAGACCGATATGGGACTCTATTATGCTCAATCTGAGGCTTTTCAATTGCTCATGGGGGCAGGTAGTGGTATCCAGGCCTTTTTAAGCCAGGATATGGCGATTTATTCTGAGGTGGAAATTAACTGGTTGAAGTGGCTCAATAACCAAAATATTCAGGTTAATTTCTGGTTTGGTTTGATATTTTTACTAGAGAGGTATTAGGTGACTTCTCGGACGAGCCCTAAGTTTACTCCTTTACAAGTTCTTTGGGTCCCCAAAACATATCCAAGAACATCAAAATTACCCCAATAGTTATGGCTGCATCGGCGATGTTGAAAGTGGGCCAATGATATAACTCTTTCCAGTGCCAGTCGATAAAGTCCACCACATAATTAAAGCGCAGACGGTCGATAAAATTACCCAGGGCGCCTCCCATAACCGAAGAGAGGGAGATGGCCAGAAGATATTGCTGGTCCTGGAGTTTGGAAAAAAAGAAAATAATAAAACCGATAGCTAAAATACTAACTATAATAAAAAAAGGGGTTCTTAAATTGGAGTCGGAATTAGCCAGAAATCCCCAGGCAGCACCAGGATTTTCCACATATTTTAAGTGAAAGAAACCGGCGACCACTTCGTAGGCTGGCTGAAATTTTAAATAGGCAATGGCCAAATATTTTGTAATTTGGTCAAGTATCACCGAAACAGTGGCAATAATCGCTAAAAAGTAGTATTTTTTTTGGAAGGTTTTCATTATAATTACTTTCTAATTTAATCTTCAGTGCTCTCTTGTTCCAGAGTAGTTACCACTTCCACGCACCGGTGGCACAGTTCTGGATAGTTTTTATCTTGACCAGTGGACTCTGATCTTTGCCAGCAACGCTGGCATTTTGGCATTTCCAAAGCCTCAATACCAATATGGAGTCCAGCGTAATTCTCATCTAGAATCATATGGTCAGTTGGCTGAGAAAGGAGATTCAGTTGGGAAACTATCAGGGCTTGTTTCAGATTTATTTGGTTCGCAGTTAAGAACTCTTGCTCTTCTTGGTGATAGAGGTTTACTTTGGCATCCAGGGGAAGCCCAATTTTATTCTCCTGACGGGCTGCCTCCAATTGTTTGTTTACTACTGTCCTGATTTTGCGGATTTTTTCCCACCTGTCCAACTCCTTCTGATCAATCCGTTCGGTCTTTATTTCCGGTAGGCGGGAAAGGTGTACTGATTCTTCTTTGCCGCTATAAGCGGGTAGGTGTTGCCAGATTTCCTCCATAGTAAAAACCAGGATAGGCGCCAACAGCCGGCACAGTTCATCTCCCAGTATATAGAGTACTGTCTGGGCGGAGCGGCGTTCCGGGGCGTTTTTGTGACTGGTATAGAGTCTATCTTTGATAATATCCAGGTAAAAGTTGCTCAAATCTACGGTAAAAAAGTCTATAGATCCGTGGTAGACCGAGTAGAATTTGTAGTTATTATAGGCAGTCAGAACTTTTTGCTTGAACTCTTCCAGCCAGGCCAACATCCATTTATCCGCTGACAGTAATTGCTGGTAGGGTAGCAATTGAGTGTCGGGTTCAAAATCGAACAAGTTGCTTAAAATAAAGCGGAAACGGTTTCTTATACTGCGGTAGGCCTCTTGTAGACCTTTAAGGATCTGGTCCGAAATCCTGATATCTTCTGTATAGTTTTCGGCGGCAGACCATATACGGAAGATCTCCGCGCCGCTCTGCTTTAGGATATTTTCGGGGGGGATAAAATTGCCTTTGGATTTGGATATTTTTTTACCCTGGCCATCAACCACAAAACCGTGAGTGAGAACTGCCTTATAGGGTGGTTTCCCCCTGGTAGCCATTGAGGTGATCAGGGCGCTGTTGAACCAGCCGCGGTGCTGGTCGCTTCCCTCCAGGTATAGATCCACCGGCACTCCCAGACGGGGGTTGTTTTCGCAAACTGCAGACCAGGAAACTCCAGAGTCAAACCACACATCCAAAATCGCCTCCTCCCGCTTGAATTCTTTTGATTGGCATTGGGGGCAGGAAAATCCTGGAGGCAGCAAATCCTTTTCTGGCAGAAAATACCAGGCGTCAGAACTCTTTTGGCTGAAGATTGAGGAAACATGTTCGATAATATTTTGGTCCA
Source organism: uncultured Myxococcia bacterium (assembly GCA_964617105.1). GTDB lineage: Bacteria > CAZTWC01 > CAZTWC01 > CAZTWC01 > CAZTWC01 > CAZTWC01. The sequence continues at coordinate 3,033 of CAZTWC010000139.1, read as the reverse complement.
GTATCATTTCGCCGCATTCACGGCAATAGAAGGCCACAATTGGCACTCCCCAGGAACGTTGGCGGGAGAGACACCAGTCGGGCCGGTTCTCTACCATACCGTAGATTCTTTCCTTTCCCCATGATGGGACCCATTCAACATCGTTAATGGCCTGCAGGGCTTTTTGGCGCACTTGATTTTTGTCAATAGAGGCGAACCATTGCTCAGTCGCCCGAAAAATAACCGGGTTCTGGCAGCGCCAGCAATGGGGATAGGAGTGGGACATGGATTCACCGGGCAAGTTAAGCAAATATCCGCTGCTATGAAGGTCTTCCACGATAGATTGGTTGGCTTTAAATACGTTTAGATTTTCATATTTGCCTGCCTGGTCGGTAAATACACCCCGGTCATCCACCGGATTAACCACGTCCAGTCCATATTTGTGAGCAACCTCATAGTCATCCTGTCCGTGTCCAGGGGCAATATGTACGCAGCCGGTACCGGTTTCATGGGTAACGAAATCGGCCAGGATTACCTCACCCTCTCTATCCATAAAAGGATGGCAATATTTTTGACCCTCCAGAAGATTTGGATCAATTTGACCCATCTTTTTAGCATTCTGAACCTGCATAGCCTCCAGTGCTGGTTGGGCCAACTCCTCCATTAGAATGAATATTTCTGGTTTTCCCTGAAAAATCGCTTCTACTGCCAGGTAGCGACCCGCAGGGTTTAAAGCGCAGGCCTGGTTGGCCGGCAAGGTCCAGGGAGTGGTGGTCCAGATCACCAAATTGGCGGGTATTTTATCCAGCATAGGATAGGTTTGTTTTAACTGGTTATCGGCCCGTAAGGGAAATTTTACATAGATGGAAGGGGAGTTATGATCAGCATATTCCACTTCAGCCTCGGCCAGGGCGGTCTGGCAGGAGATGCACCAGAGTACTGGCTTTTTTCCCTTATAGATATGACCGTTTTTAACAAAATTTCCAAACTCACGAACGATCAGGGCTTCGTAATCGTTGGTCATGGTCATATAGGGTTTATCCCATTGACCGAATCCGCCAAAACGGATGAATTCTTTTCGCTGGATATTGATAAATTTTTGGGCGTATTGCCGGCATTTTTGACGGAACTTAGCGATCGGAATTTCCTTTTTTTTTCCACCTAATTGCTGATCGACTTTAATCTCTATAGGCAAGCCATGGCAATCCCAGCCCGGTATATATTCACACCGGAAGCCAGACATGGTTTTTTGCTTGATAATAAAGTCTTTCAGCACCTTATTAAGGATATGGCCGTAATGGATGTGACCGTTGGCATAAGGGGGGCCATCGTGCAGCACAAATTTGGGCTGGTCTCGATGTTGCTCCACAATTTTGTCATAGAGATTCATCTGTTCCCACTGCTTGAGTTGTTGAGGCTCGCGCTGAACCAGGTTAGCCTTCATTGGGAATTTTGTTTTAGGTAAGTTGAGGGTCTTTTTAATTTCCACCAAACACCTCGCAAATTTTAATAACCTAAAATCAGCGAGTCACTCGCTGATTTTAGGTTTTAGGTTTTTTATTGAAATAGGGTGTCAAGAAGGCAATACCAGATAAAAGCGGTGAAGTCAAATAATAATGACCGGGACGCTAGGTTCATTTACCCTCGAACACACTGGTTACATCGCTGAGGGCGATTTTGCTATTGCCGGCCATCAGGTAGGGAGAACCGTTTTCAAAGACTACACCGGTAATACGGCGGCGGGCCTGGTTGGTGACCCCCATCTCCTGTCCAGCGGTATTTTGAGCATTAACATTGTAGTTATATTCTCCCGGCGGAAGGGTTTTACCGTCATCATCTCTGCCGTCCCATATTATATTTTGCTCACCCGCACCGGTAGCTCCCATATCAATGTTTCTCACAACTTTGCCGTTGGCATCACGGATCTGCACCTGTATAGATTTGGCGGTTTCTCCGGTCTTGAAGTTGATGCCCACCTTGCCTTCCTCGCCCAGTTGAAGACTGTTGTCATTGGTGATCACCTCTTTGCCGATGAAGTTCACCACCTGGGAGTTGACACTGGCAGTTTGGGCCATAGCCATGCTTTCCATCCCTTTGCTGACATTCATCAACTGCTCCAAACTGGTAAATTGGGCCAATTGGGCTACAAACTGGGTGCCGTCCTGTGGATTGAGCGGGTCCTGGTGGCTCAATTGGGACACTAGTAGTTTTAGAAATTCCTCTTTGCCCAGATCTTGATTGTTCATCGATTTGGTCAATGAGGTTGATTGGCTGCCGGTCACGTTGCTGTTATTACCTATTTCCATATCTCTCCCCTTTAATAGTAGTTCCCGTAAAAATCCCCATCTGCGAAGAAGTGAATTATCGGACGGGAACTAGAAAATAACTAAACGGTTGTCTCCTCTTTTACATTCTTTTTCAAAGTGGTGTTCTGTTTGTTGCGGCTCTGTTTGGGTGGGGTATTATCCTCGGGATAGATAAAAAAGTTTAATTCTCGAGGTATAAAGCCATTTTTATAGAGCATGCTTTTTATTAAGTTCTTCTCCGCTTTTAATATATCCATAATCTCGGTATCTTCGACAAAGATCGTCAGGTTCAGGATAGAGTCTTCCAGGGAAACTTCCAGTTTAATTTTACCCAACCCTTTTGGGTTAATTTCAATAGACAGGGTCCGACTTTTGGGATTAAAATGGATATCCTCGGCCAGTCGCTGGATCATCTCTCTGATGGAAAGATACTTGAGAATATTGGTCTGTTTATTTTGTGTCTGGCAGTTTTTCTTAATAGGTATTTCGTTTTTTAACTGCATCAACAGATTGATGCTGTCCAGGTTTGGCAACTCTTTTACCAATTGCTGAGTAGTTATTTTATTAACCGCATTGCCAAGATTACTACAGGTGATAGTTGGAGAAGTTTCTATCTCCAGTTCGGTGCTATTGTTGCCATTAGATTCAGGTATGGCAGTAGAGGTACTCCCCTGTTCAGGCCAGGTTTCCTCTTCTGAATATTTGTCTGGATCTCTAAAACTATGGTTGAAATTTTTGTCATGACTTT
>CAZTWC010000138.1:0-9335 GCA_964617105.1 uncultured Myxococcia bacterium | reverse complement strand
CTACAGGTAACTTCGGTGGAGATCAGGGAAGCCCTATCAGAACCGGTGGGACAAATCTTAGATTCGGTTAGAACAGTTCTGGAAAGGACTCCTCCGGAATTGGCGGCTGACATTGTTGATAAAGGGATTGTGTTAACCGGTGGCGGCGGATTATTGAATAATCTGGACACCTGTTTGCGGGAAAATCTAAATCTTCCGGTTATTTTGGCAGACGATCCATTACTTTCCGTGGTGGTTGGCTGCGGCAGGGCTCTGGCCAATCCTGACTTGTTAAAAAGTGTCTCTATAAAATCATGACAAACTGGCTATTTGCTGTCCGGGAATCAGTTTCGTTGCCAAAATTGCTGCGGACTCATGCCCCTGGGCAAAAACGATACACCAGTTATTTATCGGTTGGTGGTGGGGAAGAGAATCAATGTCAAAGAAAAATATTTTATCCACCATTATAATCATCTTACTTTTAATCTCATTACTCTTTCTACTTTCCCGTTTAGAGAAAAAACAAGAATTTAATGCTGTAGTCAAAGCAGTGGTGGTTCCAGGTGTGATAGTCCAGGAATCAGCGGCTGGTACCAATGGATTTTTTACTAACCTCTGGAATAATTATATCTGGCTGGTGGAAGTTAAAAAAGAGAATCAAGCCTTAAAACAGCGTTTAAATCTACTTTCTGGAAAAATATCTCTTTGCCTGGAGATAGAAAAAGAGAACAATCAATTGAGAACCCTCTTTAACATGACTCCTCAAACAGAATCAAAGAGGTTGGTGGCCCGGGTAATTGGGGTCTCACCCTCCCCTTTTGTGCGGATGTTAAAACTTAACCAGGGAAGTGAGAAGGGCGTAAAAAAAGGGATGGCAGTAAAAGCGCCTCAAGGAGTGGTGGGATTTGTCTTTCGAGTCTTTAAAAATTATTGCGATGTTCTCACTATAACCGATCCTCGTAGTTCGGTTGATATTATCGTATTCAGAAACCGAACCAGAGGAATGGTAAAAGGGAGCGGTTCTTCAGAAGATATCTCCTGCTCTGTCCACTATATATTGAAAGAGACGGACCTGATAGTTGGCGATAAAGTGGTAACTTCGGGGATGGGAAATCGTTTTCCCAAGGGTTTGCCGGTTGGGGAGGTAGCCAAAATTTCGAAAAAGCCCTATGGCTTTTACTTGCAAGCCCGGCTAAAACCGGCGGTAGATTTGAGCCGGTTGGAATATGCAGAAATACTACTTGAATAATTTAGTTTTATGCGCAGTTTATTTATCATTTTATTTTCCTGGTTTTTACTTGTTTTAGAAAGCATTATCTATTATCACTACGATTTTGCCCTGCTCAAGTGTGAATTGCTGTTGCCAATAGTTATTTATATGGGGCTAAACATGAGATTTAGCAGCGCATTTACGGTATTTTTTATAGGCCTGTTGGCAGATCTGTTTTCTCCGGTCTATATCGGGTTAAACTGTTTGATTTTTGTGGTTATATTTATCTCTCTTTTTTTAGTAACCGAATATCTTGAAAAGTCCAATTTTACCTTTTCAATTCTAACCGCTTTTATAACTTTCATCTATTTAGTCTTATGGCTAATACTAATACCGCTATTTCGCAACCAAGACTCCTGGTGGTTATTGGCCGAATTTTTACTCCTGAATCCAATAATCACTGCTTTGGCCGGTTTGCTTTTACTGCCGCTGGTAAAAAAAATATTACCCGCCAGCCCAGGAAACAGAAATCGCAGAATTGGGATTAGTTATTAATCATGGGACTGACAGAACACCGGTTTGAATTTAGTGAATTTCGCCGCAGCAGGCATGTGGCAATTTTATTAGTCGCGTTGGCCATTTTCCTTCTGGTGTGCCGTCTTTTTTCTTTGCAAATCATTCAGGGAGAAAATTTCCGCCACCTGTCGGAAGAAAATTTCGTCCAGCATCAGCGTGTAGCTCACGACCGGGGAAAAATATTGGATCGTAACGGTGTAATGCTGGCCGGTAACCGCCCTTGTGTCAACCTCTACGTAACTCCAGCCTTTTATCAGAACACCCAGGTATTAAAAAAATTGAGTGAACAGATAGAACTAAAAAAAACCGACCTTCAAAAAATAAATAAAACTGTCTCCAAAGCCCGGGGGCTAGCGAAATTTCAACCGATTTTAATCAAGGAAGATATCACCAGAGATCAATTGACCTGGGTGGAAACCTTTAAAAATGACCTGGATGGAATAACCATACAGGTTAAGCAAAGACGTTATTACCCCTTTGGAGAAGCACTCAGTCACCTGGTGGGTTTTATGAATGAGATCAACCAACATGAATATAAAAGACTTAAAAGCCTGGGATATTATAAAGGAGATTTAATCGGCCGTTTTGGGTTGGAAAAGATATTTGAAAAGCATTTGCGCGGCCAGGATGGTTTAGAAAAAATCATTGTGGATGCCAGAGGTAAGGAGGTGGATGATCAGGCTGAAAAATTTCTGGGAGCCGATGAGCATCGCCTGACGCCTCCAGTTTCTGGCAACAACCTTAGAACCACCATTGACATTGAACTGCAAAAAGCAATCTTTCAGAATTTTCATGGTAAAGCCGGGGCGGCTGTAGGTGTGGATGTCAATACCGGTGATATCCTCGCTCTTTACAGTAAACCCGGTTTTGATCCCAACCTACTTAGCGGCAGGATAGATGCAAAATTGAAAAAACAATTGGATACCGACCCTCTAACGCCCTGGATAAACCGGACAATTCAACAACACTATCCCCCGGGTTCAATTTTTAAAGTGGTACCAGCCCTGGCCGCTCTGGAAGCTGGGAGACCAGATAAAAATTTTCAGGTAAACTGCGGAGGTTCAACCAGGTTGGGAAGACGCAGATGGTCATGCTGGAAACGGGCTGGACATGGCCGTATGGATTTTATTAGCTCTATGAAACAATCCTGTGATGTCTTTTTCTACAAATTGGGATTAGAGTTGGGGCTGGATTCTTTCTGTTCCATGGCCAGAAAATTGGGATTGGGCCAAAAAACCGGGATTATTTTGAAAAATGAGGTTAAGGGTATAATCCCTTCCAAGGATTACTACAACCGCCATTTAAAGTACGGTTTTCAGAAAGGTTTTATACTAAATAATGTAATCGGCCAGGGAGATGTTAATGTAACTCCTCTTCAAATGGCTTTACTTTATGCAACTCTTTCTAACGGCGGACAACTCTTCAGACCCCGTTTGGTTAAACAGTTAGAAGATAACCAGGGCAATATATTGGATAAAAAAAAACCTGAGATACGCGCTCATTTAAAATTTAATCCGAAAAATATAAACATAATCCTTAAGGGACTCAAGGCGGTGGTGAATGAAAAAGGTGGGACAGCCTATTGGTATCGCCTGGAAGACTTTCCCCTGGGAGGAAAAACCGGAACTGCTCAAGTGGTTAACTTAAAAAGAGTTAGAGCAGGCAATTTTTTTCATAAAGACCATGCCTGGTTTGCATCTATAGCAACTATAGATAAACCAAAAATTGCCCTGATTATTTTAAATGAACACGGAGGTCATGGCTCTTCAGGGGCTGCTTCTATAGCCAAAAAAGTTTGGCAAACCTATCTGCGCCAGCAATGAATCTCTTGCGATTTATCTAATAAAATTGTAATATATCTTTTCTTTGATTATTTACCGTCCGGAAAGTAATCCCAGGAGGAGTTATGGTACAGATAAAAATACCAAGAGAAGATGCTGATATCTATTCTTTAGGATCTTTATGCAAGGGACGCTCTCCCTATTTCTTTGCCTTTACTAGCCCATCGGCTGAAAATTTCCGAGCTTTTTCCTCAACTCTGCTCAAATATCTGGCTCCACTGGAACTAGATATAGATTTCCAAACTTTAGTTAAGTATATGCTGAGTTTCAAATTGGAAGATAACCTCAATCTGGTGTTCAAAAAACAACTCTATTGGTGCAAATTTAAAGCGGTGAGCAGGGAGAGTTCAGCAAAAATAATCCTTGAATTCAAGGGCGACAACCGCTTCTTTAACATGCTGCTAAAAAAGACTTTTCCTTTTCCCATCTATGCTAAAACAGGAACCGATATCCCAAATTCAATGAAATGTCTGGAACCCAATCTTCAACCTTATAAAATTGGACAACTCCAAGAGGCTTATTTGGACGGAGGCAGGTTCCTGCTGGTAAAACCAACTTTTCCCATTGAAGTTATCAAAAAAGATATTTCCAAGGATCGCAAATATTTTCAACGTTTTTTCCTCTCCTCCTTTGAGGAACTGGAAAAAGGCTCGGTAGTCCAGTTAGAAAGTGAGCAATCAACAAAGAAGAAGAGTAAAACAGATTTGGCTCAAATGGCCGCTTCCATGGTTGATATTGCCAAGCAGACAGCCGATACCAGCGATGCTGATCCCAATGCTGCTGCACCACCACCTCCCTCTGGCCCGCCACAGCAAGAAAAAAGTGAAGATAATGTAGAAAGACCCAAAGTTGAGTCCACCATCATGGCTCAGGAAAATATCCATAAAGCCAGCACCGAGGACCCAATGGAAATGGTAAAAAAGGCTATGGATAAAGCCTCTAACCAGTTTAAAAATGAGAAAAACAAATAACATTGTCAACCAGGGATTAAAATCCCGGGATTGTTTTGCCGCGGATGGCAAAACAACGTGAACCGCCGCAGGCGGGTTCGACCTCAGGAAGATTACCTACCCAAATTAAAAACAAAAACTAAAGGGATTTTGTAATGAAAAAATTTCTTATCTTAGGCTGCTTTATCCTACTTGCTCTTCTGTTGACGGTCCATTGCGGCGGCGGTAGCAGCAAAAAAGATGAACAGACTAATGACGGGGGAGTAGTTGGCAACGCCAAAGACGGAGGTATTGGCGAGAAAACTAAGAACTACAAAATATCAGCAATAACCGGCACGATAATTGACCAGTTTTATGCTCCTCTGGCTGGAGTTAAAATTTCTGCTACCTACAAATATGAAGATACCGTAGGTGACACTAAAGAAGTTGTCAGTGGAGAAGATGGTTCTTTTCACATCGGAGAGTTGCCTGAGGGCAGATATGAGATGGAATTCAACGCATCCCACCTGGGTGATATTAAAGATATTCAATTTCCGGTAGCAGTGCAGTTTAATCATATTCTGGATATGGAAGAATTGATTCTGACCCGTTTTAAGAGCAAGACCATTATTCAGAATTTTTCCACTTACAACCATATCAAGGATACTTCTATGGGAGAGGGGGCTGTATTGATCCCCCCCGATGCCATTGATCCCGAAGAGGACGCCCCACTGGTAAGTGTTTCTATTGAACAACTCCCTCCCGAAGGATTGCCCAATCCAATGGGAGATGCCCCCCAGACATTACCTAACCCACTTGGTAAACAACCACAAGGACTACCAAATCCTTTGGGAAAAACCGAAGCAGATATGAACCTGGGAGTTAGGGGCCTGACCGCTTTTACTATGAATTTAGAGGGAGTTAGAGGTTTAAATGCTCCAATGAAAACAATGTTTCCCGCCTCTGATCCGACCAAAGGGACCACTGAATTCACCAAAATGAAAAATATCCTGCTTGAGGGGTTCAACCATAAAACCGGTAAATGGGATAAAGTGGGAATAGGCAACGTAGAAAAAGTAGACCCAGAAAAAATGGGAAACGTCCTTCTAGGAAAAGATACAGCCAACACTCCTTTTCTAACTGACATTGAAAACAAGGACAATTATTATATTACCTTCAGTTTTGATGGAAAACCAACCCGCCACTACTATAGATTTATCAGCAACCAAACCGTTCCTGAAAACATGAAACCCGTCAAAATTGACGGTCTTTTGAGATTTGGCGATAACTGCTCGGGGTCCGGACCCCCCAATGTTTCTGAATATAATCTACGTCCCTTCTCAATGTGGCTTAATCTGTTTTTTATTGATGAACAAGATAAACACTTAACGGAATACGGGATAAGAAAAAAAACTACTGTTAACCCCAAAAGTGGTTTAGCGACTTTCATAGTACCTCCTGCTGTTTTTAATCCAGCCGGTAAAATCCTGACCAAGATCAGTCAAAAAAGTCATTTTAAAATTAAAAACAGATTGTATACCACTGAGGGAAAACTCCTGGCCGTTAATCAGAAAAATCAAGTGTGTCAAGATGGTTATGTTTGCTATAGCCTGGCCGATTTCAAGATAAAGGATTTAGGTTCAACTCCTTTGCTCCAGAACACCTTTTGCATGGGTTCCGTTTCCCACAATATGGACTTCTTTACCATCAATTCCAATTTAATCTGCCAGGATCTGACCAGGTGTATTTTTTCCAAAGTATTGCCAGAGTTTAATAAATTACAAATAAAAGTAAAAATGGAAGGTGAAAGGGTAACGGAAAAATTAAAAAATCAGTCATTCTCTTTTCGAAATGGTGGAGTTAAAATCTATTATCCCCTGGGTAGCAAAGTAACAGTTTCCGTTAGTAACGGTGACCTGGGCGAAAATCTTCAACCGGCAACTTGTGAATATAATTACCTGCCTGACAACTCTTACACTCTCAAAAATGTAAAATGTAAAACCGATAATATTTCTCTATCCACCAATGATGGAGGTGGATATAAAATCAATTTAACCTTTAACGCTAAAGATAGTGACCAGGACAAATTAAATGATCTAATTGAAAAATGGATCGGCTCAGCCAAAGACAAAAAAGATACTGATAGCGATGGGTTGTCCGATTTTCTGGAACTGACCCTGAAAAACAAAGCCTACTGGGGTTCTTCACCATTGTCCAAAGATACTGATAATGATGGGTTGTCCGATAAAGATGAAAAAGATATGGGGCTGCCGGCTCACTCTATGGACCATGATCGAGATTCTCTTTACGATGGTGAAGAAACCAGCCGTAAAACTTCACCCTTTAAACGCGATACAGATAACGATGGTATTATCGATGGCCTGGAGGTAACTTTTGGCACTGATCCACTTAAAAAGGAGAGTGTACCCGAAGCCAGTATAGAATACAGAGCCTACAGATCATTTAAAGGCCGCCAATGGGCCAATATGGATGCTGCTTTCTGTGATCTTAATGCGGATGGTTACGATGATATAATTGTTTCTCATGGTACAGTTTCATACGGCAACAGCAATAGTCTGATATTGAGTAATGGCGGAGGAGGATTCCTGCCGGCCCGCACTTTTGATTCCCGCTTTAAAGATGCCAGCACCTCAGTGGTTTGTGGATATATTAATAGCGACACCTATATGGACCTGGTTTTTGGCAATACCAATAAGGATAAGAGAGGTGCCCAGTCCAGGGTTTATCTGTCCAAAGAAAAATTTCAAAGCAATAAAAAAGTTGAGGACCTCTTTGATATTTATACCCTGGATAAAAATCCCACCCAGGATCTGGCTCTGGCCGATGTGGATGGTAAAAATGGACTCGATTTAATTGTAGCCAGCGGTCACCAGGGCCAGGGCGGCGCTGCCAATCTGGTGTTGCTCAACGATGGCACCGGGAAATTTACCAACCAAACTTCTACCTGGCAGGCTCCAGATAACAATGGTGAGACCCGAGTAGTTGCCCAGGGAGATTTTAACCAGGATGATAAACCAGACTTTGTATTTGGTCAGGACCAGGGACTAATCAAGGTATGGCTAAACCAAAATAATAAGTTTATTGCTGCTAAAATAGATAATTTGGAAAATGGGGAATATTTAGATCTTCAGGTTCTTGATGTAGACGGTGATGAGAAGAATGATATCCTATATACTCGTAAAAAAGTTATGATTGGAAATAATTATTCTCTGGCATCTTTTAACAAAGCAATTGGATTATGTCTCAACAACGGTGATGGCACGGTTTTTAACTGCCGGAACATCCAGGCCGATTTTTCCGCTGTAAAGGATATCCCGGCTGGTTCTGCCGAGTTTACCGCTTCTGCCATGGTGGATATGGACGGTGACCAATTACCCGATTTGCTAACCGCCAGTTTCCTGGATTACAACTATTACCTGAGAAATAACGGCCATTACAACTTTGAGTATATACCTTTTATGTTACCAAAAGACTTTGATAACACTTCCCGTATCCATGTTTTCGATTTTAACCACGATAACTTGCCCGACCTGTTTATGAACAGTCTTAACCGTAGCGACAGGGATTATCTGCTTTACCGGGGGCAGAAGCGTTACTCCAATTCTTTTTTAACTTCTATCTACCCTGAACATATTTTTCCTGAAGTTGGAACTAATTTAAACAAATATTTCTCGGTGTTTGGTATGGGATTTCGTTCCGGAACCAAAGTTTATCTTAAAAAAGACGGCAAAGTGGTATTTGAATCACTTTCTCCGAAGATTAATAACAGCGGTACCAGGCTAAATTTTAGTCTGATAGATGCGGAAAACCAGGTAACATTTTCCGGGCATTTAAACCAAAAAAAGTCTGAATACCTGTTCAGTAAAGCTGGTGTTTACGACCTGGAAGTTAAAATTCCGGAATTCAGAGGCAATCAAATCAAACATATTACTTATGTAATGCGTGACCGTTTCACTATTTTTAAACAAGAATGCCGCCTCATAAATAAACATCTGTCAATCTGCCCTCCAGCAGTGGCTGGATGTATTTCTGAACCGGAAATTTGTGATGGAATGGACAACGACTGTGACGGTGATACTGACGAAGGTTTGCAGTGCAATCCATGATGATGCTGTTCCCAAAACTGTTATCGCTGTTATACCAACATGGCGGCAATTGAGAGTCTTATGGTTTCCAAATGAAAAAACAAAAATCAAAAGTTGCTATTGTAAAAACCTCTCCTGAAACGGTGCTAAAAAACTACCATGAAGTGATGAACCTGGCCGGCTACCAGGAGGTTATCGATAAAACTGTTGATACTGCTTTGAAAATCAATATATCCTGGCATTTTTTCTATCCTGCCGCATCCACCACCCCCTGGCAGTTGGAAGGGGTAATCCGAGCCATGAAAGCAGATGGTTTTCAATCAGATCTAATCCACGGCTGCCATAATCGCACGGTGGTTATCGACGCCCACCTGGGTGAACGGGAAAACAAACATATCAATGTTATCAATGCCCATGGTCTGCGCAACATCCACCTTTACGAAGGTGAAGACTGGATCGATGTCAGGGAAGCAGTGGGTGATTTGGCTGACAAGTTTCTCTGCCTCAACCAGGTTTATCCAGATGGTTTTTTTATCCCTCGCCGTTTTATTGGAGAAAATATTATTCACCTTCCCACGGTGAAAACCCATATCTTCACCACTACCACCGGCGCTATGAAAAACGCCTTTGGAGGTTTGCTTAACGAACACCGTCATTGGACCCACCCGGTTATACACCAAACGCTGGTTGACCT
>CAZTWC010000137.1:0-9342 GCA_964617105.1 uncultured Myxococcia bacterium | reverse complement strand
TTGTTTTAATTGGAGCAGCCGCTTATCTGATCTTCTCGCTGGGTGATCTGATCTCTTACTATTTCGCTTCTAAACAACCAGTGGAACTTGGTGATACCCAGGACCTGGACTATAGCAAATTGGGACATAACTATTTGGTGACTCTTACCGGCATAACTACCAACCGGGCCGCTTCGGCCACCGCTGGTATCTTTGGCCTGGAGAAGGAGTATCGTTATTTTTTACTGGCCGGAGCCCGGGTCTTCATCCAGGTAAGCACCAATAAAGATGGTACGAAAATTAAGGCCTTCAGGAAAATGAAATTCAAGGGCCGACTGGTAAATCTAAAAAAAACCAATGATTACCAACATGTAAAAAACTACTTTTTCAAAGCCTATCTCTACGATTTTGCCAACAAAGATTATTTCCTGCTGATCCACGGACAGGAGCCCTCTAACTTCTGGTATTTCCCCCTTTTGTGTCTGCCGCTGGCAATTATTATTGTGATCAACCTCTCATTGATGATCAGATTTTACCTGTTCAGACGACGGGATAAAGCCTGATTGTGAAATGGTTTAAGCTCCTGCTATACTCCTTTTTTGCCTTTTTACTCCTGGTAGGTAGTTGGCCTCAATTTTATCAACTGATGATGATCGCCTTAGGGCCCAGTGCAGTAGATATAATTCCCAATCCAATCCTCTGGCCGTTGTTTTTTCTGTTTGGCTGCTATTTTTTATTAAAAATCACCCTTGCCACTATTAACACCCAGGCCTATCCAAATAAACAAACCGCCTATCCAAAAGCCAAAAGCCTGAAAATCTACTATCTGTTCTGGATTATCTTTTTGGCCTTCAGCACCCTTAAACTCTACCAGATAACAGAGGCGAAAAAGCCGGGTCAAACTTCTAACCAGATATCCTCCGGCCTGGCCGAGAGAGAATTATTTAACACCATGACTGCCTTCAGGGAAATTCTCGGCCTTCATAGCAACCACCAAGGCAAATTCGGTTTTGCCAAGGCAGACCAGGCCCAGCGCCTCTTTGAGCACCATATTCTCCCGCTGGGCAAATCGAAATTTAGAAATCATGGTTTATATCTGGATTATCAACTGGTTTTTAAAGAAGGTGAAGGGCCGGTGACCGAAACCCAAACGAAAAATTATTTGCCCGGCACCATTATTTTTGTGCGCCAACCTGGAGGGGGAAAATTCTGGCTTACCGGCGTAGGACTGGGGGGGTATCCCTTTGGGTCAGGACAGATTCTTTTATACAGCCACCAAAGGCCGGTGGTGATGGAACCCTGATCTACCTCAACAAAGACAACACCAAATCCACTGGGAATTAAAAAAAAGCGAAAAAGTAACAATTTGCACCACTTGGCAGGATAGGGAAGGCATACACTTTCCTGAGAGATTCATAGACAAACCCGCCACTTTCGGGTATATATTGGTAAAATAAATCATACATATAGAACGCTATGAGGAAAAAAATTGAATTAAACTCCTTGATTAAAGTGCGGGTAACAGAGTTGGGTTATAAATCAGAGGCCCGTGGTTTATTTGAGGAAATTCCAGTTTTTATAAAAGGTGGGGTACCGGGTGACATCTTGACAGCAAAGGTTGAGCACCGGGGACCAAATGGTATATGGTGCTCGGTAAAGGACATACTTACCCCGTCACCGCACCGGCTCTCCTGCTCTCCCTGTGCCCATGCTGACCGGTGTGGTTGCTGCGCCTGGATTAATGCTTCTTATAAATATCAACTACAGGGAAAAAGAGATTTTTTATTAACTCATCTCTCGCAGGCAAAAAATTTTTCAAAAGATTTACTTCAGCCTATTAAACACCTGCAAGGAAAAAATTTACGCACCAAAATTCAAATGGTCATCTCTGGGAAAAAAGGCCAGATGACACCGGGTTTCTATTATCCGCGAACTCATAACTTTGTGGAGGTAAAACATTGCCCGGCCCAGAATATTAAGGGTGAACAGGCGATTTTTCAGGTATTGAGGCTCCTAAACCAACTTGGGCTGTCGGGATACAATGAAAAACAGCATAAGGGAACTATACGTCATCTTCTGGCTAGAGTTTCGGGGAAAAGTAACCGTATTTTGGTGACCATAGTATGCCGCCATCCTCATAGGAAATTATTAGCAGAGCAAAGATGGGAGAAAGTGCTCAAAACCGGCGGAGTTTCAGGTATCTGTTTGAATATCAACAGTTATAATGATAACCGGGTGTTAGGTTCTGAGAATATTCATGTGGCCGGTAGTAAAACCATGGTAGAGACTATTATAGGGCTCAAATTCCGCCTTGGCCCCACCTCTTTTTTTCAGACCAACTACCAGGGGGCACAGTTGCTTTTGACTGAAATACAACAATTGATACCTGATGGGATCAATTGTGCCCTGGATCTCTATGCCGGCCTCGGACCTTTGGCAGCTATCATTGCTGAGCGATCCAACCAGGTGGTGGCAATAGAAGCATCGCCCCAGTCGGTTAATGATGGTATAGCCTCACTAAACCTGAATAGGATCAAAAACATCTCTTTTATCAATAGTGATGTAGAGCAAACCCTGCAAGCAAAACATTTTGATGATGTTGACCTGGTCACTCTAAATCCACCCCGCGCCGGTTGTGGAGAAAGAGTGGTCCATCTGCTGTGCGACAAAATAGCACCACAGCGGATAATTTACGTTAGTTGCAACCCCGCCAGCCTGGTGAAGGATTTGCAGATATTGTGCCATCAAAATTACAAAATTCACCAGGTTATCCCCATTGATATGTTTCCCAATACCCCTCACCTCGAAACCATTGTTGAGTTAAGGGCTCCCTCAAAAATAACTTCATAACCACAGGGCACTTTGCACCCTCTGGGTACTTCGCATTTTTGAGGCCAACGGTCAGCACTTTAGGAAGAGGGCCAGCCACAGACAGCCATGGCCTCCGGAGGTGGATTCCACTCGATGACGCCTGCCGACAGGAATCAGCAATTGATCACCGGTCTGCATATAATGTAGGCTTGGCTCATTTTCAAATCGCAGGCAGGCTTGGCCCTGCAGCAGGGCAACCCATTCATCCTCTGCCTGGTCGTACCAGAAATTTTCCGGCGATGCAGCGGCATTGCTGCGGATCAACTCCAGCCTGACAGTATCGTTAGAAATCAACACCGCCGTTCGTTCTTCACCTATGGGCGGTAAGGGCAAAAGTCCCCATAAACTGGCGGCGGCAGGTAAAATTTGAGGTGGAGATGAGTTTGAGCACACATCGGTATCCAATGCGGGATCTGGCTCTCCCCAGCGGCGGGCAATGTTAAACCCCCGTTCTGCTGCCAGGGACACCACCTGATCATGAGTCTCACAGTCAATCAGCGCACGATGAAGATGCTGGTCAGCCTCCGCCTGGGCCACAAAAGCGTTGAGGTTAGCCACCTTACGCAGAAAAGTTTGCCAATGCTGTTCTGACATGGAATCCTCCTTTAAATATTGACACTCCCTATTACCAACCCCTGCGAAAAGCCATGGAGGAACACAACGGTGGATTCTCCATCGATGCATTGTCAGTAGTTCCTAAAGGGATGACCGTTGGGTTCGAAAAACTTGATTTACAATATATTACAATTCACCTTAGTTGTGCGAATTAATTTTTGAGCGAACCCTAAGGGTAAATTCTCTGCCCATCCTTTTTTGCAAACTTGACCATCTAGAGTATATATATTAAAAATTACGCTGTTAACAGTCAGTTGAACATTGAAATCTAACTGCCCTATTCCATTACATTGATTAAAAGTGAATCACCATGGATATAAAAATTCTATTGTTTAATACCATCGACGGATTGGGTGTCTTTATGTATGGCATGAAAATCATGTCAGAAGCCCTGCAAAAATTTGCTGGCGGGTCACTGAAAATATTTGACATCTTGACTTCTGATTTCGAGATGACCACCATTTATGTTAAACAGTTTAGGCAAAACCATTTAGAAAGGCTGCGCCAAAAAGTGTGTGATCCAGATGCGGGATTGCTCTTCAACGATATTCTCAATACATTTTTTAAAATCAGAAGTCATTTCAAAAATTTTGCCGAAGCGGCCACCGGCCAGAAATAGGGTGGAAAACCTGGTTAAATGGTTTTGAAAAACAATCTCAAGTGCCATCAGGATAGTTGACCTGGAATAGATGCAACCCTTTGGCCGGTGCTTTGGGGGCAGGTTTATCATCTTGGGCGCTTTTTAGATAGGCTGAAAGCCTCTCCATCCCAATTTTATGCTCTCCTAATTTCAACAGGGTTCCAGCCATATATCTGACCATTTGGGTTAAAAAACCGGTTCCTACAACTTTGAGAACATAGGTTTTAGATAGGAAGGGGGATAGAGATCTTTCTATAATCTCACAACTTATAATTGTTCTGATGGTGCTGCGGGCTTTGCAACTTTTCCGGCAAAAATTAACAAAATCAAAAGTGCCGACAAATAGTTCACATCCTTTTTTCATCAGTTGGAGATCAAGAGGCGTGGAAGTAAAATTGACAATTTCCCGCAAATGAGGCGGGGAGGGAAATAGATCGGAAAAATAGTAGTGATATTCCTTTGAGATACTCTCATTGATGGGATCAAAATAGCGCTCAGATGGTTGGCATTTTACTATTCTGATATCATTGTGCAAAAGGGAATTTAGCCCTCTGGCAAGTATTTGCGGCTCTATCTTAACCGGCAAACCAATTTTGGCAATTTGCCCCAGGGCATGCACGCCGGTATCGGTCCGGCTGGCACCAAGGATAAAAATATTTTCATACCGGGCAATTCTTTTTAAGGCATCCTGAAGGTGCCCCATAACGGTTTCTTTACCATTGGTCTGGTATTGCCATCCAAAAAACAAAGTGCCTTTATAGGAAATTGTCAGCCGGTAATAGTGCATGAATTACTTGTTCTGAAAAATCTACAGCTCAGTCAATTGGCAAAATCCCTCAGATCTTCCTCATGAGGCTTTCGATCTTGTGGCAAATTTCAACCTCGAAGCCAACCCGGGTGCCGCCCCAGGGCACTTCCTTCGGGCGCGCTGGTTCGGGATACCCATTCCTGATTTACTCAAACAAGTCTGAGTGTGTTCCCGTGCGAACCAAACATAGTTCATTTCCGTCAATACGGTATATCAATAACCAGTCAGGTTCAATATGGCACTCTCGGCAATCTTTTAGAACCTGTACCTCGCAAAAACTCTATCCGGCCGCAATGGTAGGGTGTTTCGAGACATAGGCCGGACAATTTTTGAAGTGGTCACGTAAAAATGGACAATTTCCTAAACCGCTTTTCTCATGGTCATCACTTTTTCAATACCAAATCATATGGTTGAGTCTCTTTCACCCAAATAACTGAGATAATGTCAAGATACGGTTGAAGTATCGCTCATTGATCAACTCTTTGGTGGCTGGGGAGGCTGTTATTAAAACTGTTTCAATGGTAAAATTTTTGGGATTGGGCAAAAGGGAGCGTTTGCGGGCAATTTCCGGAATAATGTTTTTGCCAATCTTAGCATCTTGAAATTTCATCTCACATATGGTGATAACTCGATCATCCCGAAGGAACATCAGGTCAATTTGAAAGCCCTTATAATCTGGTTGGCGGGAAAACCAGGAGCCATAATTATAATTGACAGCACTAAAGCCGAGTTTTTCACTTATCAGATGGCTGTGGGCTAGACAGAGAGATTCAAAGGCCTGACCACACCAGACATAGTAGCGTTTATCAGGGACAAAACTGGAAAAATTGGGGCTGCGCCCTGGCTGATTTATCTTTTTCAAAGCGGACTGTATAAAGCGAAAATAGAAGATAAGATATGGGTCTACGATACGAAATCGATTGATTTTAGAGGCGCTTGGTTTGTCCACTGGCACATAACGTTCAATAAATCCCGCTGTTTCCAGATCTTCCAGGTATCTGGTGATTCTGCCGCCAGAATCGAGATTACACCCTTTTTGCAACTCTTCTCTAGTGGCAAAAGAGTGTTTTGCTAATATTAACAAAATCTTTCTATAATGCCGATTGGTGCCAAAATGGCTAGCAAAAAGTCGTTCAAATTCATTTACCAGATAACCATTGGGAGAGAAACAGAGATTTTCGAGATTGGCTCTAACCGATAAAGATGGGTCCACCATTTTCAAGTATTGGGGAACTCCACCCAAAGACATATACATTTCCACCACGTCCCGCAAAGATCGCTTAGGACGAAAGAGGTTTTTGATTTCAGGCAATTGTAATGGTTTAAGATTGATTTCCAAATCGATGCGCCCATATAGTGCCTTTGAACGAATCACTTTTTTTAACAAAAATGAACAAACTGAGCCGCAAAGTATGACATGAACATTATTGTTTTTGCAAAAATAGTTATCCCATACATACTTAAAACTACTCACCAATTTGCTGCGGCTGGCAGCCAACCATTGAAATTCATCCAAGAAAATGATGGTTGGTCTTTTGCCAATGTAGTCTGATAAGAGTATCAGTATCTCTGTCCAACTTGCCGATTTGATTAATTGGTATTCCTTTCTGCCGCTTATAGAGGCAAGACGGGCGAGAAATTGCATTTGCTGCTCTTTGGTTGATTGGCCCTCCAGCCCTTCAAAAGTAAGGAGCCGCGATTTTTTAAAGGTTTCCTCAACCAACCTGGTTTTTCCAATACGTCGTCGTCCATATATAACTGATAAAAAAGCCGGCCGCCCAGATTTATTCCAGTTGCAGAGTTGACTTATCTCCTCTGATCTCCCCATAAACTCCATAAACTACTCCTGTTATAGAAGATATTTATTCTGGCCAACTATCTTTATCCTGAAATATAGTCGGCTGATAACCATAATAATGATAGCATTATTGGCCGACTATTGTCAATATAAAGTCGGCCGATAACCCTATCCAGGTGGGGGAAATGGCCGGAATTTTAAAGAATTGATTAAATATTTTGAAAAATTATTTTTCTATGGTCAGTAAAAATAGAAGAGAGGCAAAAAGTGATGAATGAGAAGAGAACTAGATCCAGAGTTTAAGAAGGATGCTGTCAGGCTTGTGCTGGATAGTGGCAAATCAGTCAACTCGGTGGCCAGGGATTTGGGTATTTCCGAAAGCACTTTGAGGCAGTGGAAGAATCAGTTATTTGAAAAAGCAGAGGAAGCCTTTCCTGGAAAAGGGAAATTAAGCGCTAGAGACAATGAAATTTATAAATTGAGACGTGAACTCAAAGAAGTAAAGGTGGAGATAGATATCTTAAAAAAAGCCATGGCCATCTTCTCGAAAAACCACACAATCTTCCCCATTGACAAAACCATCCACCTTGTGTATATATAGGACTTCTTTATAGTTTCACGTATATCGGGGCATAGCTCAGCCTGGCAGAGCGCATGGTTCGGGACCATGAGGCCGCTGGTTCAAATCCAGTTGCCCCGACCAATATCATCTTTGTCACCTGATCCCTCACTACCGGACAACTATCACCTGACCGGTTCGCCGGTTTCCACTGGGCGGCCAAATTCAGCCAACACTACTTCCGAGCCGCCAGGTCCGGCGGCCAGCAGCATACCGTTAGACTTGATTCCAAAGATCTTGGCTGGTTTCAGGTTTACCAGCACTGCCACCCGCTTGCCTACCAACTCCTCGGGCTGGTAACTCTGGCCAATGCCGGCCACCACTGTCCGGACCTCCTCTTCGCCTACGTCCACCTCTATCTTCAGCAGTTTGTCCGATTTTTTCACCCTCTCGGCGCTCTTTATCTCTCCCACCCGGATATCGATCTTTTCGAACTGTTTGAAATCGATTCGGCCTCCCGATGATTTAGGGGAAACTTCAGCTTTTGCCGGCTCGGGGCTATTCCCCTCTGTCTGCTCGGCTAAAAGTGCATCGATTTTCTTCTGGTCCACTCTGCTTAACAGCGGTGCACTGTAGTTTATCTCCCCCTCCTGAAGGGTAAAAAACTCCCGATCCTGGGGCCACTTCCCATCTTCGAGTCCCATCTGTTTCTCAATCTCAGCACACATCTGGGGCAGCACTGGTTTGAGCACAGTGACGATAATCTGCACCAGGTTGAGACTAAAGGCCACCACCGCCCCGGCCTCTTCCGGGGAATTTTTTAACAGGCTCCAGGGAGCGCTGCTCTGAAAATAGCGGTTACCCAGGTCACTTATTTCATTAGTAAGGGATATTACTTTTCGAAACTCCAGTTGAGCGTATAAATCCCTGATCTTTTCTAACCTTGACAGAGATTCATCTCTGATATTGCTACGTTCCTGGTCCCACTGCCAGGGATAGATCTTTTTGTCCATCTTTTGACAAAACTTGATGGTGCGATTGCAGAAATTAACCAAATTGCCAATTAATTCGCCATTGATCCGATTTTTGAAGTCCTCAAAACTCAAGTCGATATCATCAATGCCTGAAGAGAGGCTGCCAGCGTAATAGTAGCGTAAATACTGAGGATCTAGAAAACGCTTAAAATCAGCAGCAGAGATAAAAGTTCCCCGGCTCTTGGACATCTTTTCCCGATTAACGGTTAAAAAACCATGTACCTTGACGCTTGAGGGAAGATTAAACCCTGAAACCTTGAGCATAACCGGCCAAAATAGAGTATGAAAATAGACGATATCTTTGCCGATAAAGTGGATAATTTCACTCTCATCACTTTTCCAGTAATGATCGGCTGTCAACCCTCTCTCTGAACAGTATTTTTGGGTGGCGGAGATATAACCTATGGGGGCATCCAGCCAAACATAATAATATTTGTCCTTCTCCCCGGGGATCAGAAAACCAAAATAGGGGCCATCCCGGCTGATGCACCAATCTTCCAGCCCATCTTTTACCCACCGGAGCACATAGTTTCTAATTTCCGGTTTTAACATATCTTCATTGTTCAGCCACTCCCCCAACCATTGCTGAAATTCTTTCAATTTAAAAAAATAGTGGGTCGATTCTTTGACTATTGGTGATTGGTGACAAAGAGAGCAATATGGCTCCTTCAATTCAGTGGGATTATAGGTGGAATTACAGCGTTCGCATACATCGCCATATTGGTCATTGGCCCCACACTTGGGACAAACCCCTTTAACATACCTATCCGGTAAAAACCGCTTATCTTCGGGGCAATAAAAAAGTTGCAATGGTTTTTGATAGATGTAACCCTGGTCTTTAGCGGCGTTAAAAATTAGGTCGGCATAGTGCCGGTTTTCAGGGCTGTTGGTGGTATAGAATATATCGAAATCAACCTGGAAGTCCTGGAAATCCTTGAGATGTTCGTGATAATAACCTTCTACCAATTCCTGAGGGGTAATCCCCTTTTTCATGGCATTCATCTCTATTGGAGCGCCATGAGTATCGTTGGCGCAGAC
>CAZTWC010000136.1:7412-9365 GCA_964617105.1 uncultured Myxococcia bacterium | reverse complement strand
TTATCTCATTATAAAGTTTAGCAGGAGAGACGCCTTTGGATAACAGTGACTCAGCTTCCTTTCTTTTCCTTTCCACCACCTCTTTAAGCACATGCAAAGGCTGGGCGCCCGAAACTTTCTCGCCATTCACATAGAAAGCCGGTGTTCCCCTGGCGCCAATTTTACTGGCCAATTGTTGTTCTTCATTGAGCATCCCTTTTATTTTCGCCGACTCCATATCGATTTTGAACTTTTCCACATCCAACCCTAACTCCTTGGCCTTGGTCGGGTAAAATTCAGCAGACAACTGTTTTTGTCCATCGTATAAAGCTTTATACATCTCCCAAAATTTTCCTTGTTCTCCTGCCGCCAAGACAGCCTTTGCCGCCGGAGCAGCCTGCTGATGAAAACCCAGGGGTAGGTTTTTAAAAACCAGCCGGACATCATCTTTGTAAATTTTCAACACTTCTTCGATAGTATTGGCTGCCCGGGAACAAAAGGGGCACTGAAAATCGGAAAATTTAATAATGGTAACCTTGGCATTAGGATTTCCCTTAGCATAAGATCTGCCCACCGGCACCTTGAAAATATCTTTTTTCTCTATCTTGCTGAGGGAAGCAATAAAGGTATTTATTTCGCGCTTCACTTTAGACTCGGAGAAATTTTGTTGCACCAGACTCTTGACCCGGTTAATTATTTTTTGATTATCTTTGCAGGAGGCATTGAATTTGCGGCATTTGGCTACCGAATCATATTTCTTAGCGCAACTGCACTTAGTTTCGTTTAAAACCTTGAGCAGGATTTTCTTTTGAGCGTCTCGCAGATTATTCACATTTAAACCTGGAATATCAGTCAGATAGCCTTGAGGAAGTCCCGGTATTGCAATGGCCTGATGATTGGGAGCACTGGGTTTAATCAGCCATTTATCCCAACTGAAACCGATATAAAAACAGACAATTGCTGTCACAATAACTGCAATAAAAACACTACTTTTTTTCATTTTAACCAATCTCCTAAATAGAAAAGCAAAAAATTAAACTTCTAATAGCCATATTTCGTTTGTAGGCCCCTGATCCTGAGTATTGCCGCCAAAAACAATCATCTGTCCCTTTGAAGGATTATAGACTGCGGTATGACCATTGCGCGGTGAGGGAGGTGTTCCTCCAACTTTGAGATTTATCCAGGTTTCCTGCCCTACTTGCAGGGCCAGAGACCAGAGATCGTTTTTCATGGAGTATTTGTCGCGCCCGCCAAAAAACAGAATCCGCCGGTGCTTGGTATCTATTACGGCAGAATGTCCGGCCCGGGCGGAAGGGCAAACTCCATCAGGAACCAACATCTCCCAGGAAGCCGGATTGTCGCGTATATTGAGGCTCCACAATTCATTACGGTATTGTAAATTGCCAACATAACCGCCGAAAATCAACATCCGTCTTCCCAACCGATCGTACACTGCCGTGTGCACTCCCCTAGACGGGGGTTGAGTATCGGTTTTAACCTCTTGCCATTCTTCACTATCCTTATTCAAATAAAGCGACAAAACCACATTTTTACCAAAACCTCCGTAAACCAGCATCTGTTGGTTTGACCGGTCATAAATGGCGCTGTGATCGGAACGGACTTTGGGGCGCGGGCCAACTGGTTTTACCAACTCCCAATATTCATCATAAGGAGTTAAGTTAAGAGCCCACAAATCTTTGCGCCCAATACCGCCAAAAATCAACATCCGGTTATTGATGGTATCATGTATGGCCGAATGATCAGACCTGGGCTTGGGTAAATCACTATCGTCCTCGAACTCTATCGGAGTCCAATAGAAATCATCATTTTTTAAATTTAAAGCCCACACTTCGTTGTTAAATTTGTTGTGAGCACCGCCAAAAATTATTATTCGCTCGTTTAACTGGTCAAAAATAGACACATGGCCAAAACGTGGCGAGGGTTGATCCCCTTTTGGCACAATTTGACGCCATT
>CAZTWC010000136.1:0-7402 GCA_964617105.1 uncultured Myxococcia bacterium | reverse complement strand
CAAAACCAAATGAAATTGGGGTATCATTTTTACTAATTTCCCGAAAGGGAATCTTGAAAAATGAGGGGGGAAGATATCTCCCCCCCTCATTTTTTTGTCTATCATAAAACATACACATACTATTAATGTTCAAGATGGACAGATTTGACATCTATTATCGGGAGATAATTATTACTATGCTTCCTTGAAAAATATAATAATGCTCAGGCAATGAAATTCATTATCACTGGACTGAGTAACAATTTTATCAACGATTTGGATATTTCTATGATCTCTAAGCCAATAGGTGAGTGTGTCACCCAGGGCTTCACGTTCTTTAGCCTTGGTGGCAGAAAATACTTTAGCTCCTGTAAACATAAGTTTCCTCCTATCTATCGATGTCTCGAAAAACCGATAATAAATGAAATTTCCTTTAATAATTAAAGGATGATAGCGCAATATTATTGCATAGTATAGCCCTATTGTCAACGGAAAACACGGAAAACAGTTTCTAAAACTTCATCTTCCCAACCAGGCTTTTCTTTGAAAATTATAACTGATATCTCTTTCTTGCAACAAAATCTCCAAACTCTCTTTCCAACCAGGGTGGCTGGTATATTTATCTGGATTCTGTAGGCATAGATCCAAGGCTTTTCTATAGATGCCGGTAGATTTTTCCATGTATTGAGGGGAGAATTGTCGTCCTTCAATTTTCAGGTAAGATATTCCCATTTTAACCAATTCTGGCAACATATCCAGTCGGCACATATCTCTCTTTCTGAACAAGTTGCACTCTTTGATAATTCCGGCTTTGGACACCAACTGGCATTTATGCTTACAAATCAGGTAACACTCTCCCCGGTTTGAGCAGCCAATCAGTTCAGTTTCAGGCCGGCGTAGATTCTCCTTTATTTTTTCACGTTTCAGATATCCGGTTAAGTAGCACTTGCTGTCGAAAAAATAACATACATCTCCATGAACAAAAACTTCCAGCCCTACATCTACCTGGCGGCAGGTCTGCTCCAATTGAGCAATATCTTCAACTCCCCGGGAAAAAATTACAGTACTCGCCCCAAGTTCTGCCAAACAATTGGCCGCCAGATAGTTGGCGACTCCGGCCTGGACACTGGCATGAATCTCCGCCTGAGGCCATCTTTGGTGAACAACTCTTATCAGGCCGGGATCAGAGATAATCAAGGCATCCACCCCCATATCCAAAAACCGGTCCAGTTCTTGGAAAAAAGAGGGCAACTCTTCAGCCCTGGGATAAATATTCATACAGAGATGCACCCGTTTGCCGATTTCATGAGCATAGTCCAGGGTTTTTCCGAGGTCAGAAACTTCCAAGTCAAATATTCCAGGCCGCAAGCCCCAGCCAGCAACACTCAGGTAAACAGCATCGGCGCCACAATTAAAACATAGTTTGGCGGTGGTAAAACTATTGGCTGGCGACAAAAGACGGGTCATTAATTCACCTCTTTAGTTGCTACCTGGAGCGTGGGAGTGGAGCAGGGGACTGGTTTATAATCCTGTCCAGAGCAATCAAAATAGAAACCATTACAAAAGATTGGATTATGATAAATCTTACTCAATAGGTTTTGCCATCTTTGACCATCTCCTGGATTAAACTGTTCTAATTGCAAAATCGCTTCAGCAAATACCACCATGGTTTCAGCCAAATTTTTGGGTGATTCATAAAGCCCCTCTATCCTGAATATATGGCAACTTAATCTCTTTAGTTTATCCAGGTGTTCCAGCATAGAAACACGCCGACTGGAGAGTAAACCCCGGCCGGCAGAGATCACTTCAAACCGCTCCCACCTGACTCTATGACTCAGGCCGGCACATTGACAATTGCAGTCAGGCCTAGAATATCGCGCTTTTCCAGGGGAACTGAAAGGCCTCGCACCATAGCCATGAACGCATTTTTTCTGGTCCAACCAATGGCAGTTTGGCGCCACAGCCAAAATTATAAAGCCAAAAACGGTTATTTCTAAATCTATAGCAGTATGGCTATAAATTTCCCCTATTTGATCCAGACTCAACTCCAGGCAAGGATGAGCGCTTTTAACCTGGCTATTGGCAAATATATCCAAAAAATGATTCGAAGTAATATTCAACAACGGACCACAGTGAAGAGATAGATTAGCAGGGGCTATTTTCCAGATAGCCAAATCGGTGAATTCCACCCCCTGAACGCCAATATCTTCCGCCAGGCTTAAAAGATCCCTTACCGGGTCAACTAAATCGGGAGTTACTACCAGGGGAGTGGTTATGAAAAAATCAACGCCATTATCTGCCGCTAATTTGGCGGCTTCTCGCAAGTGTGCCTGGTTAGTGAGTAAATTTTTAGGATATTGGAGGCAAAGAGGATTGCCAGCATACACTCTGGAAACCAGACGTAGATCTACTTTTTTTAGTTGCTCCAGGGTGGATATAGTTAGAGAGATCATGGTCAGCCGCAGACACCTTGATGCAGCACGGCGCCAGCCGGACATTCGGTTTCCAGCGTATAGGGCGGCTTACAGATGGCGCCCACACCGGGAACCGGCTGGCACACTTCATCTTTTTTGGCACAATCAGCCCTGGGATGCTCAAAATCAACAAAATTGCAGGTCTTCATGCAAAAACCGCCGGTGGGAGAGAGGGTGGTGGGCGTACAGGCAGTGCCTTTTAATTCACACTTTAAACTACCATCGGTTTTACAGACTACTCCGCAAATACCAGTGCCAGGATTACAAACTGCCCCGGCTGGACAATCCAGGTCAGAATAGCATCGGGGTTTGCATATCCCGGTTTTACCCTCCGGAAGCGGCTGGCAGACAAAGCGGTGATCGTCATTTTGGTTATCCACCTTTTTCCGGCAAAATCTACCTTCCTTAAGGTCACATTGAGCCAGGCATAAACTAATTCCAGCGATCTCTTTCCCCTCCGGGCCTTTGACTTTTAATTTATCATTAAATACACAGACAGATGCACCTAGGCAAGGTTGGCAATTAACCCCTTCGGGACACTGGTAATCTTTGGAAGAGCCAGTACAGTGGAATTGACTGCAGTAACCACCTGGAATTATCCCTCCCAGAACACAGGTTCCGCTTACACACTCCAAATCAGAGTTGCATGGAGCGCCAATCTCTCCCTTAACCGCACCTGGTCTAGCCGGTGGCGGTGGCAGTTTTCCGGCATCACTTTGGGCAGTATCCCCATCTGTTTTACCGCTTTGGACAATACCTCCATCAGCCACCTTATAGGTATCAAAGCTCTTCTCCTCCAAATGGTGTTCCCCGGCACAGGAGATCGCCATTAGCGAAATTACCAGAATAACTAGCGGTATTAACTGAGAAAAACTAACTTGCCCTACTCTTTTTTTCATTATATTGACTCCTCAGAAAAGGCTTGAGGTTTGCTTAAGAAATATGGAATTAACCACTGTATATTATTCGCTAATGATAAACAGTTTGCTCTGGCTCTGTTTAAAGAAAGACTCTGCTAATTGTTTATCCACCGCCAGTAAATTGGGGATGGTCCAGGTTTGGCTATTTTCATTTATTACCCAGATGGAGTAATTACCTGCCGGCAAAATATCACAGAAAAAGATACCTGGTTTTTCCGGAGTGGAGTATGCCTCTTTGCATGTGTCTGGATGGGGTCTCATCCCGTCTGGCAAAATCAGACATTGCCGCATTAAATAACCCCCAGCAATCTGATCCCTGGCAGGTTCATACGAAACCTGGGGCGGCTCCGCCACTGAACCGCAGGCCGTGATCACACTATTGATACTCTTTTCTACCTCCACCTCTTTACCATCCTGATCAATTGTTTTGACCAACACTTTGTAACTCTTCTTCTCCGGCACAAAACCGGTTTTGGCGGTCTGGAGTTTTCCATCTTTATCAGTGGCGATTTTGGTTAACAACAGTAATGGAAAACCATTTTTCCTGGCAGCCTTAGATACCGAGAACTCCCCGAACACTTCAAACTTATCGATTTTATCCTGCACCGAGACCTGGACAGCCTTAAAAACCAAGGGCGCCTTGATTTTACACGACTCAACGCAAATTCCCTTTTCCACCGCACAAATAAAAGTTCCATCGTCACTGCACTGGGAGTCCAAACTACATTTGGCTCCAACCCCGCAATATTTTATACCGCTTTGTTCAAGACACTGAAATTTTCCCCCGCAATCGGTATTGGTTACACATTTTTTTCTACATGAATCCTGGTAGCATACGCCATCTCCGCATCCACCCACCTGGCTTTCTTGGCATTCAAACAGGCATCCACCCTTTCCAGGAGCAGCATCATCATAGGGACAAACCAGACTCAAATCATTACACACTCCTGCTTCCCGCTTATATTCCGGTTTGGGAAGCACAGATAACACTTCCGATTCTTCCAAATAGAAAAAAGGGCGCTCAAACTCGATATCTCTGGCCAAAATAACTCCGATATTGTTTACATGACGGTTGGATTCGACCTTAACCGTCAAAGCCTCACCGTTAACTGGGTTAACATAGGCGCCAGCGATATCGCCTTTACTTGGTCCGGCCCGGTAGGTGAGCAAAGGATAAAAATCGTTGTCCACATCCATAAAAGCGCTGATGGTATATTCCCCTGGTTTAACCTTGCCAAAATAGAATAGCCGGTCTCTCCCCTCTTTATTAGCCGAAATTTCAGAAACTTCCGGTGAGCCGCTGCCCAGAGGGGGTGGTGAGTTGTTTTTATCCATCAGCAACACATAGATATGCCCTTTTTTATCACCATTATAGGTAACAAAACCGCTGATGGCGCCATACTGTTCGTTTGCCAGGTGAGAAGGGAATTTTTCGGTTTCAGTGTTGTAACAACCATTGCCCAAATAGCCAACAGTCAGTAAAATAAATATAGCGAGCAAAGCCGGCAATATTTTTATCCTTTTCATAAGTCTTATCTCCGATGAAAAACTGAAACTTAAACCAATAATTATGTAGATAATCATTGCAATTACTATTTGAATATAGAAAATGGTAATGAAATTTTTTATCTTATAAACCACAATTTGTCAAAGCTTGATGCACTCGTAAATACTAAAATACTAAACCTATGTTTCAACCGGTTCAAACCGGTCTAAAAACTAAATTCCTCGGTAGCCTCATACGACCCACTATAGGGCAAGGCGCAATTCGGCAAAATCGATCGCCTGGGTAATTCCGGGGTAATTACCAAAATTAAACGCTAAGGTCAATAATATGAAAATAAACTGTCAAACAATTGATGTTTTTAGTTTCTAACCAATAAAAATTGACAGAAATGCAGCGGTCCAATAATAAAATATGAAACCATAAAATAACGTCACGAAATTAGGCCCACCATAACACCATGTTATGATTGGCAAATTACAGCATGCAATTCGCCGCGGCGCTATTATCAACAACAATCCAACAAAATATTATATTTTGGCGCAATTTATGCAACATATCTCTATGAAACCAATTATAATAGTAAGCACCCTAAGTCTGGTTGGGAGGATTAAATTGCTAAGCAGCAAAGTTTCAAACTCTCTCTCTCTTTTGATACTTCTGATTATTTGTATGTCGGGGGTTAGGACGGCCAACGCCCAAGCCCTCGACATCCTCCTTAACACCAACCTGGGCTCTGGCCTGCAGATGATCCGCACCGAAGATAAAACCACCATCAGGAATTCTCCACTGATTCTGGTACTGGAAACTGACTTTGTGTTTGACCATGATTATGCTACCCAAATGGGGGCAAAACTGATCCTCCCCTTGGACGGTGACCCCAAGGCGGGAATAAGCCCGGTATTGAAACTGGTGCAAGATTACCAGCCCTTTACTATATACCTACTTTTTTCGGCTCCTTTTTTCTTTTCGCCCAAAACAATTTTGGGCATTGAAACCGGCGGCGGACTGTTATATCCAATATCGGATCTATTCTCCGTGGTGGGTGAGATTAATCTGACTACTTTTGTGGCCGGAAAAGGATTAGCTGATGACAGCATCATCTTCCAGTTTAATGTGTTCACCGGCCTGCATCTAAATTTTTGAGCATCTCTCTGCGCTTCAAACAAACAGTTTCTTGCCCTCCGAAAACCACGTTCTGCGGCAAATTATAATACCAAATCTGATATTTCTAGATTTTTTCGGTAATTTAAGAAAGAAGAAAGAATGGTCGGGGCGAGAGGATTTGAACCTCCGGCTTCTTGCTCCCAAAGCAAGCGCGCTACCAGGCTGCGCCACGCCCCGAAATTGAAATTATTCGCTAGTGGGGAACTAAATATAAAATAAACCCTCTTCCTTTGCAAGCTGAAAAGCTTGACCCATTTTTCCACCTCAGATATTATAATAAAGATATACGCTAAATTTAGTATTTTTTACATTCAACCTGGTTAAAATGCCGGAAGTTAAACCCCGGACATGAACCCGGAGTTTTAAAAATTGATCTAGAAAGGCTCTCTTATGAATTTAATGGAAAAAATATTAGGCCGGATATCCAGCAGCCGGGAGCAGGACATCCAATTACTCATTAACGAATTGATGCAAAACCAGCGTTTTTTAACCCTTTGTCAACATATTATCGGCAAAGCCATTGTGGCTAACAACTTTGTTAAATATTATCTGGTGTTATTACTCAAAACTTTAAGCATGCCATCCAGGGAAGATATCATCCGGATAGATGAGAGAATAGATCGCCTGGAGATGAAAGTAGATGACCTGTTATGGCAATTTGAACAAAACTTAGAAAGAGAAAAATAAATAGTGTCATGTCAAGTGACTGATGTTGCTTGACAGGGCACTGCATACAAGGAGGTAAAATGTTTGGTCCAACAGAATTAATGATTATCTTAGCCATTGTAGTGGTTTTATTTGGCGCTAGCCGGGTTCCCCAACTTGGTGAAGCCATGGGCAAGGGGATAAGAAACTTTAAAAATGCCCTGGGCGGTAAAAACGAAATCGATGTCACTCTCACCAAAGATGAGTTGAAAGAGCCGGAAAAAAATGGCGCCGAAGACAACCAAGAAAAGTGAGATGAATAATCAGAAGACAAATATTTTGGTAGAACCGATCCAAGCCCTGTCAGATAATTATATCTGGCTGATCCGGCGGAAAGATAGCAATTCAGCGGTAATTGTTGATCCAGGAGAAGCGGGGCTGGTGATGCGGGTAATGGAGAGAAAAAAACTCACGCCAGAGGCTATTTTATTGACCCATCGCCATGCTGACCACACAGCCGGCGCAGGAGAACTCCGGGCCAGATTTCCCCAATTGACCACATATGGGCCAACCGATGACAATATTTCAGTGGTCACCAGCCCCCTGTCCGATAAACAATCTGTCAACCTGGTGCAAATGGGCTTGAAATTTGAGGTGATCGATTTACCTGGACACACCAGGGGGCATATCGGCTATTTGGCCAGGGAATGCTC
>CAZTWC010000135.1:0-9391 GCA_964617105.1 uncultured Myxococcia bacterium | reverse complement strand
TCTTTACCGTCTTTGTCTTTTTTATCGCCATCATCTTCAGCTCCGCCATCAGCCTTATCTTTACCGTCTTTGTCGTTTTTATCGCCATCATCTTCAGCGCCGCCATCAGTCTTATCTTTATTCTCTTTTTCAATTTTTTTCTGTTGTCTCTGTTCTTTGGCGTCCTCTTTTAAAGCCTTATCTTTTTTCTCCAAAGCCTCTTTAACATAAATAGATAGTTCTCCGGTTACCTCTTTTTTCTCATTTAAACTGGTAACTATCATTTGTAAGAGCAGTCCATCACTTCCTGCATCCGTTACATCTTTTTCCAAATCATTCAAACTTGTTTCGGAAAACCAAAAGTTGATTTTTTTCTTATCCACTTCGGTTTTAAGTTCATAGGATTTTTCTCCATTTATGATTTTGACCGGCTTCTCAGGGGGATTGTTTTTATCAATTTCCTTTTTGTACATCACTCTCCAAAGGTGTTTTTCATTACTTTCTCTTACTTTTTCAAAATGTAGGTTTTCGAAAAAATTAGGTTTAATATTTAGTATCCGTTGAAGTTTACTCTCTTCCTCTTTTGCTTTTTGGGCCGCTTTCTCTGCATCTTTCTTACTTTTTCCCTCACTAAGGGCTTTTTTCTTCGCCTTTTTCGCCTTTTTATCCTCTTCGCTTATTACTTCGCCTTCCAATTTAAAAGATTTATTATCAATTTCAATGGTAATAACGTATTTTCCAACGGCAAACTCCAGGGATTCATTCTTGGCAATAATTGTAATCTCATCATCCTCGATTTTAATCTCAATATCTACATTTTCACCTTGAGCATCTTTCATGGTTACATCAGCAGCAAGATCCTCTATATCCTTATTTAGTTTAATTTCTATCTCATCAATGGCGATTTTTTTGATGTAGAGTTTAAGAGTTTCATCTTTATCTCCCACTTCCTCTTTAACCTCTTCCTCCTCAATGGCATCAGTTTTTGTTTCAGCATCATCACTACTAACTTTTTTCTTATTACCCTTTTTATCGGTAACTTCATGCTGTAAAGATTTCTGATTGTTATCTTCTATACCATTATTGTCTGCATCTTCGTCATACAGATCATTGATTCCATCACCATCGGAATCAACTTGTTCAGCCACGGTTTTTTCCGACGATGGAGGAGTTGAGCCATCTTCCGAAGTATCTACGTTACCCAGGTCTATTTCGCTTTCATTGCCACTTTCATCATTACTGGCCTCACTATTCTGTTCAGATTTTGTCTCCGCTTCATCTGTGGTTTCTCCATCTTCAGTCTCTAACGGCATTTGTATAATGCCCATGGGATTAGGTAAATGAGATTTTGAACCCATGTCTGGTGAAGGGATAAAAAAGACCTCACTATTTATTCCTCTTGAATCTTCTGAAACCAGATTTCCCAGAAAAGTAGATGTTTCGGTATTAAGAAAACTAATTTTATAGAAGTGCCCTACTACTACAGAGATGGCAAAAGCGCCATCCGTATCATTCACCTTATAAACATCTCCTCCATTGTTTATGGCGATAACCTTAATTTTATTGTGAAATGAACTATTGGCTATTTTACCCGTTATTTTGGTCAGATTTGAATCTAGGTTTGAACCATCACCACTCCCTTTGCCAATATCGCCGGTATTGGCTGTATCACTTTTATCACCGCCATCAGAGCCGGAACATCCATTAAAAATCAAAAACAAGGCTATAAGAGGAACCAAAAAAATAGATATTAAATGTTTCATAAGTTTATCTCCTTTATTAATTCACTTTTACTATCAGACAAAATATTTTGATAAACTCCTGCCCCAAATGTTTAGAAGGTGTTTAAAAATATATGCAAACAAATACCTTTATAAATGTATTTTGCCATTATTTGGAATTTCTGACAAGTTTTAAAAAAACAAGACATATAACCAGGACCCTTCGATTGACTTATCCCACACCAGATATAATTGAGATGATACTGTAGGTTTAATAGCCTAATAATAGCCTGTTTTGTGTTTAGTGGCCAATTCTTTTGTCTAAATCCGGAAATATCTATTGTTGATATGAATTTTCCATTTGTTATTTGTAATTTTATTTGCGAAAGTAGTTACAGTTTGGGTCGTTGATAATTGGGGATCTGGAGAGTGGTGGAGTGTTTAACATTGGGAGGTATTGACAATGAGTTTTCGCCAACATGTAACTCTTGGCAAATCTGGCCTGCAGGTGAGCCGTCTTGGTATTGCATCTTCGTTTGGTGTCCCAGCCAAGGCAGTGGAGATGGCCCACAGGGAATACGGCATCAATTATTTCTATTGGGGATCGATACGCCGCAAGGGAATGGGAGATGCCATTCGCAATCTGGTTTCAACCGAACGGGAGAATATCATCATTGCTATCCAGTCTTATGACCACATAGGTTGGTTCTTGAGGCGCAGGGTTGAAAAAGGACTTTTCTCTCTGGGAATCGATTATACAGATGTTCTTATCCTGGGATGGCATAATCGAGTCCCCAGCAACAGAGTTCTTGAAATGGCTTATCGCCTGAAGGAAGAGGGCAAGGTTAGACACATCGCTTTATCAGGACACAATCGTAAATTATTCGGAGAGTTGGCGCAGCAGGAGAATTGTCCCTTTGATATATTTATGATCAGGTATAACACCGCCCATCCAGGGGCGGAAAAGGATATTTTTCCACTTTTGCTCGACAAAAACAGGCCGGGGATAACCACTTACACCGCAACCTGTTGGGGTAAATTATTAAGCAAACGGAAAATGCCGCAAGGAGAGAAACCCTTGACTGCCCCGGAATGTTATCGGTTCGTCCTCTCCAATCCTGATGTTGATTTATGCATTACTGGCCCCAAAAATTTATCACAGTTGAAAGAGACGTTGAACATTTTGGATAAAGAACCATTATCAGACGAAGAGATGACCAGAATTCGAAAAATCGGCCAACATGTTCATGAAAATAAATTTTTCTTTTAAATAATTAAGGCTGCCAAATGGTCCTTGAGCAAATCGAAGAAAAACAGTATGCCCAGGAGTTATTGGACTGGTGGGCCGCCGATATATTGAAACTCGGTATTGTGGCTGATGGCAAGAGGGTTTGGGTAAAGGAAGGGTGATCTTGCAATAAAAAAAGGAGCCAGCATCTCTGCTAACTCCTTTTAATCACTTGGCGTCCCCAAGGGGATTCGAACCCCTGTCGCCGGCGTGAAAGGCCGGTGTCCTGGACCTGGCTGGACGATGGGGACACAAATTCCAACCGCTACATTATTTATAATGCAGTGACTACTATATAAAAAAAAACAGCCTTGTCAAGGAAAAAAACTACTCTCTGGACGCAAACAGGGTTTCTACGCTGGGAAGGATATCTTTTACCAGAAAAGTTATCACCTTGTCATGCGCTCTGACAATATCGTCACCCCGGGGAATTATTATCTCATCGTCCCGCACGATGGTGCCTAATATGGCGCCTTTGGGAATTTTTAGATGTTTGATGGGGATATTGACAATAGGAGCGTCGGGAGGCACGATAAATTCAATGGCTTCGGCAGCCTCGCCGAAAAAAGTGCTTAGCGCCACCACCTTACCCCGGCGGATAAAACGGAGAATAGAGTTGGCGGCCAGCAGGTGAGGACTGATGGCCACATCGATACCAATGGTGTTGAGTAGGGAAAAATAGCTCAATTTGTTGATTACCGTGCAAACCATGCCTGCGCCCAGGTGCTTGGCCAGGAGGGCGGCCAGGATATTTGCTTCATCATCTCTGGAAACTGAAATAAAGGCGTCCACATCCTCGATACTCTCCTCGGTAAGCAGACTTTCATCGGTACCCTTTCCGTTAAGCACCGTAACCCGGGAAAGGTTCCATGCCAGATATTCACACAGGCTTTCATCTTTTTCGATAATTTTTATGGAGGGCAACCCTTTTTTTTCCAATTGCTGAGCCAGGGAAAAACCGATGTTGCTGCCGCCGAAAATCATTACCCGCTTGGTCTCCACCTCCCTATTTTTGGAAAATATGTTCATGGTCTCTTCCACCATGTCGCTGGGAGTTATTACATATATTATATCTTCTGGCAGGAGTTGATGGTTGCCTTTGGGGATGATGATTTCGTTTTTTCGCACGATGGCGGTTACCAGGAATTTCCCCTTGGGATACTTATTAGCCACCTCCAAGATTAATTTGCCGGCAAAACGGCAGTTGACATCTATTTTAAAGCCAACCAGCACTACCCGGCCATTATCAAATTCCACCACTTCTCTGCTTTTGGGCACAGAAATGATTTTTAGCAGTTTATCCGCCACTACCCCTTCTGGGTTGATTTGAAAGTCGATGTTTAACAGGCCGCCTCCCTGTTCATTATGATAGGTAATATATTCGGGATTTCTAACCCGGGCCACTTTCATCACCTGGGGATTCAGATGGCTGGCAAAAAGGCAGGAAGTGATATTGACCTCGTCTTGGTCGGTGACCGCTATCAGCATCTGGGCATCCTCGATGCCAGCTTCTTTCAAAATACTGGGAGAAGCGCCATTGCCCTGGATAACTTGGACATCCAATTCATCCTGCACATAGTGAAATCGTTCATCACTCTGCTCGATAACGTACACATCTTTCTTCTCCAGGGAGAGTTTGGCCGCAATGTTAAACCCTACTTCCCCGGCGCCTACAATCACAATACTCATACAAATAACCTTGGCAGGTGTTGGATGATCATATAAGAGCCAAAACTTTCTCTACCAATTTTTCAATGCCTGCCGCCACATGTTTGATGCTTGGTCCAACCATATAGGCTGGGGTGGTAACCAGTTTTAACTTTTCGTCCACCACTATATCATCTACCGGTTTGTCAACATGGCTGCCACCCATGGTTTCAATGGCCTGAGCAGTTCCGCTATCGTTACCAATGGTAATGCTGGGTTTTCTGCTGCCCAGGGATTTCGCCAAAATTACCGGAGAGATGCAGATGGCGCCAATTGGTTTGCCTGCGTCTGCCATTTGGTTAACCAGAGCATCCACTTCCGGCTTTACCGTCATCTCCGCCCCTTTAAAGGCAAAGTCGCAGAGGTTTTTGGCGGCGCCAAAACCACCGGGAATGATCAGGGCATCCAGGTCCGCCTCTTTTACCTGAGCCAGGGGTTTGATTTCGCAGCGGGCGATGCGGGCCGATTCCTCAAGCACGTTGCGCCGGCCCATTGCTTCTTGTTGATTAAGGTGGTTAATAATGTGGTGTTGGTTGGAATCAGGGGCAAAGCAGACAATCTCTGCACCAGCCCTATCTAAAAAGAGTAGGGTGCAAACTGCTTCGTGAATTTCTGTTCCATCTAAAAAACCGCATCCAGCCAGTAAAACTCCTACGCGTGCCATAATGACCTCCTTTTTGTATTGTTGAAAATGATGTCAGTTATTCATAGACTTTTTCGGTCTGAAAATTGTAGCCCAGAGTGTCAAACTCCACATCTCGTCCTAAAGCAGCCTGTTTAGCTCTCTCTTTATACCATTCATGTTGAATCAGGGTATTCATAATTTCATTGGTGCCGGTCCAGATCATCATCAACCTGATATCCCGCAGCAGTTTCTCCACTGGGAATACATTGGTGTAACCTATACCTCCCATAATCTGCATACTGTGGTTTACCACCTCCCAGGCAGTGTCAGTGGCGATTTTTTTGGCCTCAGACACCAGTCTCCGGCTGTCTTGCCCAGAATCCACCTGGCGGGCAGCGGTCCAGAGCATGGCCCTGGCTGCGTCCAATTTGCTTATACTGTCGGCGATTTTAAAATTAACTCCCTGAAAGTTCTTGATTTTTTTACCAAAGGCTTTTCTTTTGGTGGAGTATCTGGTGGCTATCTCCAGGGCGGCGCGGGCAGCACCAATAGCGCCAGAGGCCGAGGTCATACGTTCGGGGATCATCATCTGGTTGAAAACTTCGAATCCCTGGTTTTCCCTATAGATAATGTTTTCCGCTTTAACAGGCGTGCGCTGGAAAGAGATCCGGGCAGTGCCGCCTCCCCGGGTTCCCATAAGCCCATAAAGATGCTCTACTTTGATCCCCGCCTCCCGCTCTACAATAAAGGCAGAGATGGCATGATGAGGATCAGGGCAATCAAGAGGTGCGGTGCGGGCATATACCAGAAAGATATCAGCACCTTCGCCTCCAACCACAAACCGTTTTTGTCCGGTAAGATAGTAGGTGTCGCCCTCTTTTTTCGCAATGGTGGTGGCGCCAAAAAAGTCACTGCCACCCCGGGGTTCGGTTAGCGCCTCGGCGCAGGTTAACTCTCCTCGGATCATGGGAGCCAGGTATCTCTCTTTTTGCTGGGGAGTGCCAAAAATGTGTAGAGCTTCTCCCACAATACTAACCAGCGAATAGAGGCAGCCCAGGGCGGCGCCGGTGACCCCGATCTCCTCGATAACTGCCACTTCGGTGGCCCAGTCCATGCCACCACCCCCGTATTGGGGGTCGAAACGCAGGCCCAGCAACTCTCTTTTGGCGGCCGATTCCAGGTATTGGCGGGGATACTTGATCTCATCGGCATCCATGGCTCGGATCAAATCGGCTGAAACGTCATTGGAGATAAAATCCCGGGCCCGATCCCGCCATTCAATCTGTTTTTGACTTAGCATGAAATCAAACATATCAACCACCAATGCCAATTGAGCCAAATTTTAAAGTTTGGGTATTGATTTAAATAGTTTCCAGTAAGTATAAAAGGGGATTATAAATTGACAGCCAAAGATTTGCAATGTAAAAGAGAGGGGAGTCTATTATCTGTATCTGAGGGGTCTGGTATAGTCCATAGGATTTTATAGTTGACTTTCGCCCCCATTTTTGGTACCATCCTTTGCATCTAATTTGCCTAGGTAGCTCAGTCGGTAGAGCAGGGGACTGAAAATCCCCGTGTCGGCAGTTCAATTCTGTCCCTAGGCACCTTGATATTAAAGGGCTGCAGGCTGTTATGGCTTGTGGCCTTTTTTTGGGTTTGTGGCCCTGGCCCCATCCTGACCCCATTTTGATTTATTTTGAACAACGAATAGGTGTATCAATGAATGACAGTTTAAAAAAAGCCTTTCACGAGGCATACACAGGTGAGGCAAAGGCTGCTTTGCGTTTGAAATTATTTGCAGAAAAGGCGGATCAGGAAGGCTATGCACAAATGGGCAAACTCTTTCGGGTTATATCCCTTTCCGAAGAAATTCATGGCACCCGGAGCCTCCGTTTATTGAAGGAAATCAAGTCTACTGAAGAGAACCTGGCGGACAGTTTTGATTCCGAGACCAAAGTGGCAGATGTTGCCTATGAAGGAGCCATTAAACTGGCTAATGAACTTGAAGACAAAACCGCTATCACCATATTGACCCAGACCAGGGATGTGGAAAATGTCCATGCAAAACTATACAAACAGGCTATGAATCACATGATGAACGAGTCAGAAACCACCTATTATGTCTGTAAGGTATGCGGCTATGTTTCCGATAGTGTTTTACCGGATGAATGTCCAATTTGTGGTGTTAAAAAGGAGCAATTTACCAGGTTGTAAGCCCATTTTCGCATCCCAGATTCGGGCCGAAGATGGGATGCGAAAATGTGAAGTTATTTTGGAGCGAGCCCTAAAGAGTATTTTAAGCGACAAATCTGCTGGCGGCCATGATGGTGGCCCCCTGGTGAAAAAATGGTGAAAAGGAGATGAAATGTCTGATAATGAATTAACAAAAATATGCCGGGAAATAGTCAAGAAAGATCACCATACGACTATCTTGACCGGAGCAGGGATCTCGGCGGAAAGCGGAATTCCGACCTTTAGAGGTCCGGAAGGCTACTGGACAATTGGATCAAAAGAATATTATCCGGAAGAGATGGCTACTAATGCTATGTTCAGAAAAGACCCATTTGAAGTCTGGAAATGGTATTTATACCGAAGGGCTGTATGCAATAATGTTGAACCTAACCCAGGCCATCTTGCACTGGCGCAACTTGAAAAATTGCTGAAAAACAGATTTCATTTAATAACCCAAAATGTTGATGGCCTCCACCTTAGGGCCGGCAATACATTGGAAAATACCTTTCAGATTCATGGGAATATAAACTACATGAGATGTTCAAAAGAGTGTTGCAAAACGATTTATCCCATGCCTGAGGAGATACCCGTCAAACCTGTTACCAAGGACTTTGCAGAAGATATATTTGATTACTTACGCTGCCCCGAATGCAACAGTTATAGCCGTCCGCATGTTTTATGGTTTGATGAATGTTATGATGAAGAATATTTCCGCTTTAATAGCTCCCTGGAGATTGCTACCCGCACTGACGTGCTCATCACCATCGGTACATCCGGAGCAACAAACCTGCCTAATCATATTGTTCAAGGTGTGATTGCCAAAAATGGTCTTGTGGTTGACATCAATCCACAAACCAATCCCTTTGCTGAGTTAGCGATCAGAAACGGCGGGTATTTTTTAGCCGGCGCCAGCGGAAAAATATTGCCCAAACTTCTTGAATTGATCAACCTTTAGCGAGATATTTGAAAATCTGGCCATCTGGAATGCTGGAGAGAGGCTCCATATTATGAGGTGCAGTAATAATGGTTAAATTATTAGAAAATTGGCTGGCCGTGGTGTTATGTCTGTTTATCGCCGGTTGCTGGGCCATAGATATTACTCCCAAAGATGGCCCGAATCTGGGATGCGAAAATGCGAAGTTATTTTTGAGTGAGCCCTTAAGTCAAAAACCGGTGATCCCTCCGGTAGTTCAAAATGTACAAAAGGATGGGAGTTCTGCGATGGCATTGACAATGACTGCAATGGACAAGTGGATGAAGGCCTTATGCGGGGCTGCACCACTCCCGAGGGCGATGGCATTGCAACTTGCCGGGAGGGAGAATGGAGTGAGTGTGAAATGTTAGCCAAATCAAATTCTTCTAAGGAAGTAACTCCTGGCTGTAAAAATGATACTACAGAATCAGCAGGCGCCACTTCTGACCATAAAATATGCGATTCTGGTCTGCAGATCTCTACCGGGACAAATAATACCTGTGCGGTAAACTCTCAAAACAAACTCTATTGCTGGGGTGAAAATATTTATGGAAAACTGGGCGACTGCACCACCATAAACCGGACAACTCCGAAGCAAATCGGTAATAGGTATTGGAGGACAATCTCAACTGCAGACACCCTTACCTGCGGAATCACCTGCGACCAAAGTGTATGGTGCTGGGGAGGAAACAAACAGGGTCAATTAGGTGATGAAACTACTAAAGAAAGGTTATTGCCTTTTCAGATTAAAGGACTTTGATGGAGACCTAAGATGGAAGAGAACTTTGAACAATCCCAATGGGATAAAGCCGAAACGAAGCCTCAAAAAAGGCAGTGGCTATTCTGGATAGTTGCCTTTTTTCTTC
>CAZTWC010000134.1:0-9418 GCA_964617105.1 uncultured Myxococcia bacterium | reverse complement strand
GGCAATCATTTGACAATTATCCTCTATATCCTGAGAAATTTCTCCCGGCAACCCCACCAACAGATAGAGTTTGATATTGATGGCACCCAGCCGGGAAACTTCCTGAATACGGGAGAGTAACTCTTCCAGGCAATAGGGTTTGTTAATCACCCGAGCCAGACGCCTGCTGCCGGTTTCCGGCGCCAGGCTGATGGTGTTTTGCCTGACAGGACTTTGCGCCAACACTTTTTCCACCGGGTGATTCAAACTCATGGAGGAAAGGGTAAATCCCCGGCCCATCCCGGCCAAACCAGATATAATCTGAGAAATTTCGGGATGGGCAAAAAGGGCTGATGAGACCAATCCCACCCGGCAATTGGACGGCGCCTCTTTGGTTTCATTGATTATATTTTGGCACGAATGTACCCGAAAAGGCCGATAGATAAAACTGGCAGCGCAAAAACGGCACCCCTGGGGACAACCGCGAGCCACCTCCAGGTTAAAACTGGCAAAATGCCTATCTCCGGAAAGATTAGAGCATGATGGGACCTCTGGCCCCAATTCATCTCTCCATTGCCGCTTTACCTGGTAATTTCCTCCCCTTTCTCCTTTAAAACCTTTAAAAATACCGGAGGAACTGTAACGTGGCAACAGCCTGCCAGGCATGTAAACACCGGGCAGAGATGACAATTCATCTTTAACTATCTTCCGCTTTTTACTTACCAGTTCTCTATATTTATTGAAAAAACCCGGCAACATGGCCTCTGCCTCTCCAATAAGCACCAGATCGAAAAATGGGGCCACCGGCTCCGGGTTCATCATCAAACTGAAACCGCCGGCAACTATCAATGGGGACCTATCATCTCTATCATCACTGAAAGGCTCTATACCAGCTCCCTTCAGCATAGAATAAATATTGGTATAGTCCAATTCATAAGAGATTGAGAAAAGAATAAGTGAAAAAGAGGCGGGATGGCGTTGCGGGATATAGGTGCCCCGCCTTTGACCAGAAGTTCTTTTCTTTCCTGGTAAGCCGGACCAGAACCAGGTATCTACTGCCAGATTACTGGTTTGGCGAGCCAGGCGATAAACCATCTGCAGACCCAAATTGTCCATACCTATTTGGGGACTATTGGCATAAGCCACCAAAACCGGAATCATAATTCTAAGGATTAATAAGGGGAGTAGGCAGGGAAATCATTTTTAATTATCCCTGAGCATGCCAAACAGGGTTCGCAGGGCATCGGATTTGTGGATAAAATAACAGTCGGTTCCCTTGCTGATTATCTCTTCCTTATCTAACTTTATCAGCAAACTCCTGACTTTTTCAGTTGTCAGACCGGTTTTTCTGGCTATAGAGGGGATATCCAATTCTACGTATGGTTC
The DNA here is from genome assembly GCA_964617105.1 of uncultured Myxococcia bacterium. Lineage (GTDB taxonomy): Bacteria > CAZTWC01 > CAZTWC01 > CAZTWC01 > CAZTWC01 > CAZTWC01. Next base: position 8,053 of record CAZTWC010000134.1, on the reverse strand, counting down.
TTTACCTAAAAAGTCCCTCCCTTCTATCTCTTTTAACAGGGTATTGGCTACCCGGCAAAGAGGATGAACAAAAAGCAAATTGTCGAGTAGGATATGGCTCTCTCTCAAACGGTAGGCCAGCCGGGTCATAATATTCCAGGCGATCTTGGCATTGGTGGAAACCAGGGTAGAAAAGGCTTCCTGATCTACCACCAGCATACGGGAATCTTCTGAAACCATGGCATTGGCAGATCGTGTCTCGCCGGTTAGAAGGGACATTTCGCCAAAAAAATCTCCCGGTTCCAGCACTGCCAAAGTCTTGGTGGTTTCACCCAGACTCTTAGTGATCAGCACCTTGCCTTCCAAGATAATATACATGGTATCGCCCTCTTCACCTTCGCTAAAGAGAAGGTTACCACGCACAAAATCTTGCTCAATTCGCTCTATATTCATAACCAATCACCAAAACCTGCCCGGTAATTAATATCCGTTTACTGGAAACTCTGCTTCGTCATCACTAATCACTCGCCGGTTGAGAAATCTCGACTGACCGAAACCGGATGGATTGACTAAACTTTTATTGCTGTTAATCATCTCCACTTCGGTTCTCTGTCCTCTTCTGAATTCCCGATGTATATCAACTACGCTTTTAGGCAACGGGTCATGAAAGTCGATGGAGGGCCGGGCAGATTTATAATGAACCGTATCCTCCATGTGATCGGCAAATCCGGTTGCAATGACAGTCAATTGTAAATCATCGTCCATCTTTTCATCATCGAGTACCCCAAAAATCAGGTTAACATCATCATCAGCCATATCACTGATCAATTGGGTAGCAACCTCTAATTCAATCGGAGTCAAATCTCTGCCCGCAGTGAAATTAATCAGAATACCGGTAGCCCCGGTAATGGAAGTATCTTCCAACAGCGGTGATGAGATAGCCTGCCGGGCCGCTTCTAAAGCCCGATCCGCCCCATTTGCCCTGCCTACGCCCATGATGGCCATGCCGCTACTCCTCATAATTGAGGTTACATCGGCAAAATCTACATTTATCATACCTGGTTTGTTGATAATATCACTAATTGACTGTACCGCATTTAACAACACATAGTCAACCATTTTAAACGACTCTTTTAAAGTAGGGCAAGGGCCACTTGTAGATATAAGCTTTTGATTTGGTATAGTAATTAATGAATCTACGTTACGGCGCAACTCCTCTATTCCCGCCTCGGCCTGTTTTTTACGGCGGGTCATCTCGAAATTAAAGGGTTTGGTTACTATCCCCACCGTCAGGCAACCCATGTCCATTGCCGTCTTCGCAATCACCGGCGCTGCTCCAGTTCCCGTACCTCCACCCTCTCCAGCAGCGATAAAAACCATGTCTGCCCCATCTAGGCATTCGGCAATATCATCCTTGCTCTCTTCTGCGGCTTTACGACCGATTTCCGGTTTTCCACCGGCACCCAATCCCCTGGTCAACTCCATACCCAACTGGATCTTTACTGGAGCCAGACTCTTATCCAACGCCTGACAATCGGTATTGGCGGCAATAAAATCGACATGCTCAACCCCGGATGCGATCATGGTATTGATGGCATTGCCACCACCACCACCGGCACCCACTACTTTGATGCGGGCTCCCAATTCTCGAGTCTGCTGTGGATCCATAACTATTGATAGTTCCTCTGCCTGATCATTAAAATCAATCATGTTGTCCTCCCCCATGAAGACTAGGGCGCTCAGGCCCTTAGTTAAAATCTCCCCCGGCTTTTTCAACCAGAAAATTATTAGTTTTGAACTTTATTTATGGCCAAATATTCCCCAAGAAGAGATAAAAGATTTCAGCCTGTTAATTATAGTTTCAGTTACCGGCCGTCCCAATGGAATCGGCGGGTAGGCAGAATGGTTATAGAGACCGTATTGAACCAGGCCCACACCGGTGGAATAGATCGGATAACTAACCAAATCGGATAAACCATCAACTTTATTGGGTATCCCCCGCCGGGTCTGTAACTCCAATACTTTTTCCGACAACTGAGGCATCCCCTCCAACATAGTGCTGCCACCAGTTATAACCACTCCGGAAGTCAGTAAATCGGCAAATCCGCTATTTAAAATCTGCTCGTGAACAGCATTGAAAATCTCCTCCAAACTGGGCTGAATGATCTCGGCTAAGTATTTCCTTGAGCACTTTACCAACTTTTGCTTGCCCACGGTTGGAACATCCAAAAACTCATCTTTAATAACCAGGTCGGTTAAGGCACACCCATATTGCCGTTTGATCTTTTCCGCCTCAGCAGTGGAGGTTCGCAAACTAATTGAGATCTCCTGGGTAATATCATTGCCTCCTTTGGTAATCACAGCAGTATGCTGAATACTACCGCAGTAAAAAATAGCGATATCAGTGGTGCCGCCGCCAATATCCACCAATGCCACTCCCAGGTCTTTCTCATCCTCGGAAAGCACCGCCTCGGCCGAGGCTAAGGGTTGTAAAATAATATCGGCCACGCTTAGTCCACAGTTGTTGGCGCAGTTTACCATGTTTTCAGTACTGGTAACCTGACCGGTAACAATATGAGCTTTAGCGCTTAACCGATTGCCTCGTAAACCCAAAGGATCCTTAATGCCTGTCTGCTGGTCAATCATAAATTCCTGCGGAATAGTATGGAAAATTTGCCTTTCCGGCGGCATCCCTACCGCCACTGCCAGGTCCATAACCCGATTGACATCCTCCTGACTCACCTCTCCATCTTTGATCATCACCATACCATGAGAATTAAAACCCTTAATATGACCTCCGGCGATACCGATATAAACCTGGTGGATATCACACCCAGCCATAATTTCCGCCTCTTCTATAGCTGCCTTAATAGATTCCATAGTTTGATTGACATTTATCACCATACCGTATCTCAAACCATCTGACGGGCTAGTGCCAACCCCCAGGATATCCACCTGGTTCTTGGCATTCCTCTCCCCAACAATGGCACAAACTTTTGTGGTGCCAATATCCAGGCCTACAATAATATCATTATCACTCATCAAATTTTCCTCCCCTTTAAAAAAAAAAAAATTATCTGCTTTATAAATTTATCACTATTTTCGCCAGGCCAAACTGACCATTTCTGGATTTCGTTGATTGTCTAAAAAAATATAATCCACCTTGTCCGACTTCTTTCCCAGAACGGTCAACAATTTGGACAACCTGTCCAACTTCTTTTTTCTGGTACTTTGTTTACTATCCAGTCCCAAATGGATTCTAGTCTTAAATTTACCCACCTCCAAAGTATAACCGGTCAATTTATCCGCTATCACTCTGGAAATTGGTTGAAAAAGGTGCAAATTCATCTCTTGATAACTCTTGATTATCTCTAGCGCTTTGACTACCAATTGACGGCAAATCTCTTTCTGCTTATCAAACTCGCTCTCGGTGCAGGCCTTTATTAGCGCCAAACCATCTCCTTCATTTTCCTCTACCCGCTTAAATATCTTTCCTTCTCCATCCACAAGATATAAACTGTCCAACTCTATTACCCCGGCTGCCCTATGCTCTTCAATGACCACTATTATCTTATTGGGATAACGTTTTTTTATTTCCGCTGTCTTGATCCAGTTCATCTCTTGCAAGTTATCAATTCCTGTACCTAAATCTATCTGAAACAGATTATCACCCTTGCCAAAGGGTAAGGTGTTTATTATTTCTTCGCTTTTCACCCTTTGATTTCCATACACTTCCATCTGGCTTACCAGAAAAAATTCGGAATATTTAATCCGGGTGGTTAAATAAAAAGAGAGGGAAAAAACCAATCCTAAACAACTGATAAAAATAACTTTTCGGCTATATCGCTTTACCTTTTCTCCATATTTTATCCAAAAAGGAACCTTAGGAGCCTTTTTACGATTTGCCTGAATTTTAACCTGTTTCTTTTTCAATTTATTCAAACCCTTCGGTGAACCCTAATAACCTAACTTCTGGTTGCAGTTCTACATTAAACTTTGCTTTTACCTCTTTTCTCACCAACTCCATCAAAGCCTTGATATCCTCTGCCCTGGTATCATCCTGTAGATTAACCAAAAAATTACCGTGCTGGGGAGACACCTGAGCGCCACCGATTCTGTGCCCTTTCAACCCCGCCTCCTGAATAAGACGGCCGGCATATTTTCCAGGAGGATTTAAAAATACCGAACCTGCCGAAGGCTGATCAGGATACTTGCTGTCCCGAATTTGCTGCTGGGCATCAATAATCTCCGCTATGTGGTTGGGATCCTCCGGGCGCAACCTGAGCCGGATATTGGCTATTGCCGATCCGGGAGACAGGGTGGTGCGTCTATAATCGAACTTGAAATAATTAGATGGTTGCCAGGCTGGTGCATACCGGTTTCCCGACAGCACCTGGACTTCTACCAGAATATCTTCCATTCGCCCCAATTGGGTCCCCGCATTCATAGCCACCGCTCCACCGGCAGTGCCAGGGATACCGGTCAAAAACTCCGCACCGCTGATGCCATGTTCCTGGCAAAACTGAAGCAGAGCACGGTTTTTAACCCCTGCCCCTACCTCTATCACCACTTTTTCCGATGATTTTTCCAAAATCGAAAGAGCGGTAAAATATTCCATAAAATATAAAATAGCGCCTCTATAGCCTCTGTCCGCTACTAAAAGGTTGGAACCAGCACCCAGAATGAAATAGGGTGACCTCTCTAAGAAGAGTAGCCTTAATATCTCCTGTAACTCCTCTGCTTCCCTGGGACTAATAAAAATAGCAGCCGGACCTCCCAACTTATAGGTGGTGTGCACACTCATCGGTTCCTGCAGGCAGTAGTTGGCTGCCATAGAATCCAAATTTTCCAAAATGCTTTCCAGGGTCATTTTTGTTCCCTTTGTTTCTCTTCCAACAGTTTTAACAATTGCCCACCCACCAGGTGAACATCCCCTGCCCCCAGCGTTAAAACCAGATCGCCCGGCTGTAACTGGTCCACCACCTGGCTGGCAATCTGCTCTTTATCCTCTATAAAATATAGGTTGCGATGCCCATACTCTCTGATCCCCTGGTACAATTTTTTTGAACAGACTCCTTCTATTTTCTCTTCCCCAGCGCCATAAATTTCAGTAAGAACCAACAGATCGGTATTGTTGAATGCGGAGAGGAAATCATCGAACAAAAGTTTAGTTCGGGAGTAACGATGAGGCTGAAAAATCGTGACTATTCTCCCTTTCCTCTGGATTTCTTGACTACTATTTCTGGCAACTTGAGCAGCCTTTAAAGTTGCGATAATCTCGACCGGATGGTGTCCATAGTCATCAATAACCATTATATCATTGACCGTGCCTTTGTGTTCAAAACGCCGCTCTATTCCGCCAAAATGATTTAACGCCCGGGCAGCATTCTCAAAAGACACATTCATCTCATCGCTGATGGCAATACAGGCCAGGGCATTTAATACATTATGCTCACCCGACATGTTGAGTTCAATATCCCCGATCTCTCTTCCCTGTTTGAGAACCTTGAATTTGGTGATAAAACCGGAGTGCCTGATATCTGTAGCCTGATAATCGGCTTGGCTGCTTAAACCATAGGTTTTCACCCTTTTTTGGATTTGAGGGATAATGCCCTGCAAATCCTGGCTATCCAGGCAACAAACCACCAAACCATAGAAAGGCACTTTATTGGCAAACTCCACAAAAGTTTCTTTTAGTTTTTCAAGACTTCCATAATGATCCAGGTGTTCTGGATCGATATTGGTAATTACCGCCCAGGTAGGAGATAGACGGACAAAAGAGCCGTCACTTTCGTCCCCTTCAGCCACCAGAATGTCTGATGAGCCCAATTTGGCATTATTACCGGCGCTTTTCAATTTCCCGCCAATCACATAGGTAGGGTCAACCCCGCCTTCCGCCAGAATAGTAGCCAGCATAGAAGTGGTGGTAGTCTTGCCGTGTGAACCAGCTACCACGATTCCATATTTCAACCGCATCAGTTCCGCCAGCATCTCAGCCCGCTGAATAATGGGGATATTCCGATTTCTGGCTGCCAACACCTCTACATTATCAGACTTTACCGCCGAAGAAACCACTACCACTTGAGCCTGACCAAGATTTTCCGGTGAGTGTCCGATAAAGATAGACCCGCCCAACCGGCGCAACCGGTCCACTATGGCACTATGGCTTAAATCGGAACCGGTCACCTGGTAACCCAGGTTGAGCAACAACTCGGCTATGCCGCTCATACCTATACCGCCAATGCCGATAAAGTGGATACGATACTGTTTGTCTCTAAACATCTATAATTCCCCTGCCAAAAGTCAATCCCTGATATAATCATCTACCCAAGTAAAACAACTTTTAGCATCACCTCATTTCAACCATACAGTCAATTATCTCTTTAGCTGCCTCAGGACGTCCTAAAATTCCGCAGCGCGACTCCATCTCTTTTAATTTTTTAGGGTTTTCAACTAATTCTCTAACCGAAAAGGCTATTTTTATTCCGGTTTCCTCAGCACCTTCGCTTTCGATCATATAAGCCGCCCGGTAATTGGTGAGCGCCCTGGCATTCTCAGTCTCATGATAGTCATCAGGTAAAGGAGAAGGAATCAATATAGCCGATCGCTTACATATCATTAACTCAGTCACGGTTGTGGCCCCGGCCCGGCTAACTACCAAATCGGCCCGGCAATAGGTATCTGCCATATCCTCTATATAGTCTACAGTTTCTGCCTCAATACCAATTTGTTCGTATATCCCGGCAATATTCATCTGGCTCTGGCAGGGAGACTGGTGAATAACCTTCAATTTATCAGCCAAATCTTGACTAAGGTGGGAAAAAGCCGCTAATATTTGATCATTAAATAGCCGCGGTAACTTATTGGAACTTAACACCAGCAAAGTAAACTTATCGTGTTTTTGATGTTTTTTTAAATAATTGGTTAAAATTTCAGTGCGCACCGGGTTGCCGAGATTGGCACTTTTATTGGTTTTAAAAAACTTGGCACATCGTTCAAAAGTGAAAAACACCTTACTGGTAAAAAAGCCCAGCCACCGGTTTATCCTGGAAGGACGGGCATTAACTTCTAAAACCGCTGTTTTGATACGGTACAAAATAGCGGCAAATACTACGGGCAGAGAAATTTGCCCACCAGTGCCAATTACAAAGTCTGGTTTGAACTCTTTAAAAATTTTACCCGCTTTGAAAATCAGAATGAATAACTCCACCAACCATAAAATGCAATGATTGCACCACTTCATCTCCAGCAATTTATGGGGATACAATTCCCGGTAAGGACTGGTACCGAATATTTTATCTTCCAGAAAGTTTTTGCCCCCAATTAATAAAACCTGGTTCTCTGGATGCCTGGTCTTCACTTCATCGGCCAGAGCCAATGCCGGATAGATATTGCCGCTGACACTGCCGGCGCATATAATTACTTTTATTCTCATCTATTTACCACTTGCAATCAGCCATCTTGCGCCGGTTTCTAACCACTCTGGTGTCATCGGGAGTAATTGGTAATTTCAAAAATAGGTCTTCAGAAATATTTAGCATAATTCCACTCATGGCCATGGTTATTAACAGTGATGAACCGCCATAACTAATATATGGAAGAGTAAGCCCCTTGGTAGGCAACATACCCATAACCACGCCAATGTTGATGATAATCTGTAAAGAGAGGCAGGAAACTATCCCTACTCCCAAAAAAAACCGAAACTTATCCCGGGCTGAAAGAGAGATAATAAATCCCCGGTAGATTAAAAATAGAAACAGGAGAAAAAGAACAACCAGTCCGATAAAACCCAGTTCTTCGGCTATAATAGCCAGGATAAAATCGGTATGGGCTTCGGGCAGGAAAAACAGTTTCTGTTTGCTGTCACCCAACCCTTGTCCCCATAACCCCCCTGAACCAATGGCGATTAAAGACTGGTAAAGTTGATACGCCACATTGGACTTAAATAATTCAGGAAACAAGAAGCCCAGGATCCTCTTGACCTGGTAAGGATTACTGTAAATATACAACACCGCAAAAGGAATTATTATCAATACCGTACCCATAATATATTGGATATTGGTTCCGGCCACAA
>CAZTWC010000133.1:0-9567 GCA_964617105.1 uncultured Myxococcia bacterium | reverse complement strand
TCAGCTTCTTCCCAGGTGTCGGGTAAAATACGAACTTCTGGCTGCGGGTAGCCCAGTTTAATAGCCGGTCCCACCAATATTCCGAAACCGAGCCAGGTATCACGGGGTTTAACCACCATTTTTTCCCAACCACCCTTATTGAATCCAGCCGCCTCTTGCACAGCCGAAGTTATAGCCGCCAGGATGGCTCCTTCCGTATCTTCAGCCTGCCGGGTAATCCTCTGCAGCACCCTGGCCTTTCGAACATCGATAACCTTTAGCACCACCAGATGGGTAGAGCCGATTCGTCCTACCACCATAGCGGCTAACTGATCAACGCCCAGGGCTCCTGAAATCTGGATCAGGCAGCCATCATCGCGACAAGAATCTAAAAGTTCCCGTTGCTCCTCGAACTGCAGCATCTGCTTGATGTCATTTTTGCCGATAACGTCATATTTTTTAGTCTTTTGTAACTCGGAGATCAAGTATTCGGAAAGTAAAAAGGCGGTTGATTTTTCAATTCCCCGGTTGGGCTGAATATCCAATACTGCCAATTTGATTTTGTCAACCTTTTTACTGTTTTTCTTCTCTGGTTCCACAGCAAATAATGGTAGCGTGCCCAAAAACAGCATTGCCAGGTAAAATATCGCTAAGAGAGTTAAAATATTTTTATAATGTCCGACCAGGTTCATATTATCTACCTATTTAATATAGGGGAATTCCAAAGTTAAAATCGTACCCTCTCCGAATTTCGTTCATCTTTTATCATGTTTATACTTTTGACATCTAATCATACCTGTGCTACTGAAAAAATCAATAAAATATTAATCCCTTTACCCAACAAAAAAGATTTGTTATGATGAAAATAGTTGATATTAATTATCAAAACCCTGCAAATAGTGTCCATCCGGGAATCAGCATGAACACTACCAACCTGGGAGTACCTTTGTGAAACACAAGAAAAAAGTCCTGATTATCGATGACGAGCCTACCTCGCTGACTATTACCCGCAAAATAGTAACCGAACTGGGTTACGAAGTTCACACCGCTAAAAACGTGGAACGTTCGGTGCCTACTCTATTTAAAGTGAAACCAGACTGTATTTTACTGGATATAATGATGCCCGATTTAAGCGGCGAAGAGTTAGTCAACATCTTGAAAAAAAGCGGCTTTAGCCTACCGATAGTAATATATGTTTCTTCTCTTCATCCAGAAAAACTACAAGATATAGTTAAACGAACCAAGGTGCAGGATTATCTTTGCAAGCCAATTACCGCCGAACGAATTAAAGAAAAACTAGCTAAATACCTTACCGACTGACGGACCATAAGCCATCCGGATGGCAACCCGGTCACCATAGATGAGTGTGCTTCTCTATCCCTATAGCCATACACTTTTTAGACGGAAAATTACCATCCCGGCAATTTCATCATTCTAACAGTTTCTTCTCCACCTTTGCCCCTGGAAATATGACTGTAGGCGTAAAGGTGCAAAACAAAAAATGTGATGGTTAAAATCAGGGCGATAAATCTCCATACCAGTTTGCTGCCTCCCAATAAAAAGGATGACCTCTCTTTTTCCAGCCCATGGTTGCGGTTAAATTGATAAAAGCGGATAATTGGCAGGCTTACAATAAAAATAAAAATAATCAATAAAACTATTATGGGTGCCACTGTCGCCCCTGTTCCTTTAATTCCCAGCAAATGAGCCAAAGAAAAAGGAAAAAGATCATGCTGCCAAAGGGGGAGCAACAGGTCATAAAAAGGATTTTTTATCTGGGGGCTAAAAAAAGGAAAATGTAGAGTTGACCATGTGCAAAGCAGTATAGATACCAAAATAGATGAGAGTAATAATGATATGGCTAAAAATCTGGCCGGAGCCAGGATTGCCGGAATTGCCCTGGGTTGGATCCAAAAAGCTATGGCAGTCACCATCCAGGGGATTACCAGCACAATATAGCGGGGGCCGGTGGACCAGCCTCCCTGCCAATTGATCAGAGAGGAATTATAAAGAAAGTATATCATCACCATGACCAGGCTGAGCCAACCCTCCTTTTTTTTACCATTTTTAGCCATCACCCAAAGACCTGGTAAAAAGAAAAGCAAAGCCGGTGAGATAAAGAAAATCCCCCGAAAAGAGGAAAAACAGATCCCTAAAAATCTGTCCCAGGCAGGAATGGTTAGAGAAAAGAAGCCCTGGGAATGAACGTGAACATGGTAAGGATTATGCAAATGTGAATAGGGGGTTGACAAAGAATTATTAAACATCAGGTAGTTAATTAGAAAAAATGCCAGCAAACCAGGGAGAAAGCCCAGGCTAAACTTAAAAGACCTGGATAGTATCTCTGCAAAAGAGGGTCTTGGTCTGGAGATTATAAACAGGCCAAGTATCCCGGCGGCTAAAATCGCTGGATATTCACACAAAAAGGCCAAACCGCACCCAAAACCTGCCCAAAACCATCTCTGCTTTAAAATTGCCCAAAAAGCGGTGTAAATCAAAATAGATACCAAAGAATGGTTTACATAAGTGGTGCTGTAGGTAAACGAGATAGTACCCAAAGAATATAGCAGCACTGCTAACAGTGAAGTCTGGCCATCCAGTTTCATCTCCATTACTAAAAAACGGAAAAAAAGGGTGATAAAGATCAGGGAGGGGATAATTATTATTGATATCCGCAGCAGGATCACCAAAGCCCTATGGCTGATAGATAAATCAAATATAGATGCAACTTTTTTGGCTAAAAAATAGACTGGCACTCCCGCCAGAGCCACACCCGGAGCTTTGGCGGCGTAGTAATTGCCCTGAAAAAAAGAGAGATCGTTAATCCAACCCCATTGTTCAATAACCTTATTTATAGCCAAGGTTCCGTGATCAACTACTGCCTTCACCATGTAAACCCTTGAATTCTCGTTGGGATTGTTCAACCCAGAAAAATAGGGAAAAGAATAAAAATAGAGGAAAAATATCAAGGGTAAAAATAGATAGTGTGGCTTGTTAAGTATCATAAAATCTCTTTTAGCATAAATCCTGGGCCCGATCTACCAATTATCCAGTTGTTTCAACCTATCTATTAATGATATAGTAAAAAAGTTTATTTTTTTTCTGACGACATAGTTTGATTATATTTATGAAATGGAGGTCCACAAATGTTAAATTACCTTAAAATACCATTAAAACTTTCCCTTATCTCCCGGTTTTTATTGCTGGCTATTTTTGCCAGCCTGCTATTATCCTGCGCTGGTACCCAAAAACCAGTTACAAGCAAAGAGGAGATTTACTACACCTCTAGTCTTAAAAAACCAATATGGCTGGAGAAAGTTCCTGCAGATGGGGCAACTTCTAAATACTATCGAGGGTTCCATAAAAACGCCACCTTTATGGATATCGCGATTGAAAGGGCTGAACTAGAAGCCAGAGAGAAAGTGTCTGCCTGGCTGAAAACCTTTTTAAACAACCAGGAGATCAGTATTAAGAGCAATATTCCCATCCGGGTAATGGGAGTTACCAAAGAGGCATCCTATTACCAAAAGAAAAAACAGATTACTGATGATGAAACCACCTATTTTATCGATGCCTGGGTACTTATTAAAGTGGAAAAACAAAAAGCGCTGGGTACTTTTATTTCAGACCAATTATACCAAGCTGAAAAACGGGGGGATGAAGCAACTAAAACTTACCTGTTGAAACTAAAAGAGAAGAATGGAATTAAATAATACCCAATTTCTCGGAAGGAAAGGTGGGCTTTTTTATGAGAGTTGTTAACCATTTTTTATGGTGCTTAATTTTGTGCTTAGCCTTCCTGGCTGCCAAACCTGCAGCCGCCTACTGGTTGCATACATTTGATCCCAACAGTGCTCCCAGGTATTGGCCCGCCCTTAAGGCTCAAGGCGATTACCTGTGGATGGGAGTCACTGGCGGAGTGGTGCGCTGGAAAATATCCACCAAAGAGCATACGGTTTATGATCTGACCACCGCTGGATTGCCAGATTTTGATATCTATAGCCTGGGAATCGACAGCAGCGGCAACCCCTGGGTGGCTACTCCATCCGGTATTGCTAAATTTGCTGAAAACTCCTGGAGCAAAGTCACCTCTCATGAAAATTTCAAGAAAAAAGCCTATGATATCGAATATACCTCGGATGGACTTTTCTTTGCCCAGGGCGATCGAATAACCCGCTATGATAATGGCAACACTTACAGTTACAGTGTTGCCGGCACCACCACTTTTGCTGTGGATCAAGCCCATACCAATATCTATGCCTGGACTTTTAACGGCAAAAACGTAGTTATTAAACACTTTAATGGTACCAGTTGGGATACAGTTGATTCTCCGGTTGAATCTCAGGTTCACACCTTTGCCCCCTATTCTGGCGTTATAGACAGTAACGGCACCATCTGGTTTTCCGGCCAGGGCGGGGTAATAAAATATGAACAAAATGCCTGGACCTGGTACAAGAGAACCGACAATGGAGGGCCAATCCCCTCAGCGGCCCACGATATTGCGGCGGACAGCGATAACAAAATTTGGGTTACCACCCGTAAGGGAATAATTAAATATATGGGGGGAGAAAACTGGAAAACCATAGATGGTAAGTTGCTGGGTTCTCATATTAGTGAGATGGGGGTTTCCGCCATGACCATTGATGATGAGGACTACAAATGGTTTGCCACCTATCAAGGTCTGGTCCGTTTCAAAGAGGGGACGGTGGCTAAATATTTATCCGGTCCGGCCAGTAACAATATCCGCGATGTTGACCTGGCTTCTAACAACTACCTGTGGATGGCCACCTCCGGCGGCTTGAGTTACCGATCAGCCTCAGGCACATTTTTTTCCTGGACCAAATCCTCCACCAATGGCGGCTGTGATGGCGATGTCTGCACCGGATTGCCGACCAACAATCTTCAGTCGATAAAAGTGGTATCAGCCTCCAGCCTGGGTTCTACCGTGTGGATTGGCCACAGCCTGGGAGCCACCAAGTTTGTCCGCTCCTATGGCCGGTCGGGATGGACCTATTCCTGGACCACCTACAAAACAGTTACTGTTGGCGGTAGTTCCAAATCGCTGGGATATATCAAGTCCATTGTTACAGATACTCTGGGCAATACCTTTTTCGCCTCCATGAGTAATGGGCTGTTCCGAAGGAATTCCAGCGGTACCTGGTACAATTATACCACCAGCAATACCGCCAAATTGGGCAGCAATATAATTTGGAACCTTTCGGTTGATACCAACAATACTGTGTGGATGGGCACTCTAGGCGGAGGCGCCAGTTACCGATCCAGCAACGGCTCCTGGGGCCAATATACCCGGGCTAGTACCAACAACCAACTTCCCAGCGACTATGTGTACCATGTCTACTCTATCCCCGGCTCCTACCTGACCTCTACTGTTTATTTCGCCACCTCTGCCGGGCTGGCCCAAAAGCGCACCATCCTGATGAACACCTATTGGACCACTTTTGACACTGACGATGGCCTACCCTCCAACTATATTCATAAAATATTACCTACCGAAAGCGGGTACTGGCTGGCCACTAGTGGGGGGCTGACTTTTTACGGCTACTCTTTGGGCATTTTCTATTATTATCAGTCTGCCGATGGGCTGCCCAGCAGTTCGGTGGTTAATATCTGCACTGACACTAGCGATGGCGTTTGGGGTGCAACCTCCTCCGGCCTGTTTCATAAATCCCGGGATCAGGTGGATATCACCTTTCGGGCTACCGGTTATCCTATTGGTGAATATTTTTACAAAGCCAAAGTTGGAGTCAATGACAACGACTCTTTTTGGCTGGCTGCTTCTGGCGGTGTAAGCCGCTTTCGCAACGGCACCTGGACCACTTTTTCTACCAAAAACATGGATAAGGCCACTTCTGTGTACGATGTGGATATAGTATCACCCACCGAGTATTGGTTTGCCTCCAATTACGGAGTGCACAAACTGTCAGGCACCACCTGGCACCACTTTACTGCCGATGATGGTGACCTGCCGCATAACTCTGTATACCGGGTAGCGGGTAACAGCGATGAGATTTGGATTGGATATTACAATGAAACCGGAGCCAGCCGCTATCACAACGAAACCTGGGAGCATTTTCAAACCGGAAAGGTGTTTGCCCTTAAAGAGTTTATCACCCTTGATCATGGTCGGGTATTTATGCTGGCCAATTACAGTGGAATCCGGATTGCCAAGGACGGTCAAATAATAAAAACCGTTTCACCGGTTACTATTTTTGGCAACAAAGGGATATTTGAAGGACGAAAAGATGGAAAAAAATGTATCGATGAAAGTACCTATTGCGGCCTAACAGACCCCTGGGCCTGGTGGTACAGAGAGATCTTTGGCAACCGCATCGACCGTAAATATTTGTTTCAGGGAGTGGAGCCTCGACACGTTAATGGCTGGTTAAAAACCAGTAATAATGAGGTGCTAATCGGCACCGGCTATATTGGTGTGTTCCAGCGGATTGCCAATTTTGCCTCTATTTCCGTAACTCCTGAAAATTATGGCGTCTCCCTTAGTGCTAAAGCCAATGCAGTGGCCCTGGCCGACTACCTGCCCATGAACCAGTTTCGAGTAAAGATCTTCCGATCTTTCTCTATGAACGGTAAATACAAACTTATTTACAAAGGAGGTTCTGGAGTTGCCAATGTCAGTTATACTGATTCCAAGTTCAAACTGGGAGCGGTGCGTTTCTATAAGTTTGTTATTGTGGATGATGAGGGGAATCACCATTTTGATTTGCTGGATGTGCGGGTAGGTAAACCGATAAAGCAAAAACAGCCCACCTTTTGGCTCAAGGCGGTAACCCCGCCAAAAACCAAAAAGATCTGGCAGCAGGCCGGATATCACATCAATGTGGAAGGGTTAGCTGGATTTAGTGGAACTGTTGGGCTTTCTCTGGTGATGGCGGACACTGACCAGACTCCATCTTCCGAGTATTTCCAATATTTGCTGACCAATTCTGTGCAGGCGCCCGGCACCGCCCTGTTGCGGTTGCGGGCAGTGAAAATGCCTCCGGAATCTGTTTGCCCCTCGGGCCGCTGCCTGTTTAAAATCAAAGGTGAATGTCTGAGTGGATGTACTGATTTCATCGCAGTTAACGCTGTTAACAACGAAAAACTCCTGCTTAACCTGCTGGAGCCCTGCACTCCGGGAGCTGTAAAGTGCCCATCTTTTATTACCCACTATTTTTATCCTGACACCATTCAGGTTCAGGATAGGATTGAGGTCAGGGGAAAAATTACCCCGGCTCCGCCAGAAAATACCCTGGTGAGATTGAAGTTCGCCAAATCCGGGCAATCAAATATTTATAAAAGTATTTACACCAGCAATGATGATGGCGACTTCTCCTATCGACTCTATAGCAATTTTACCAGCCAGGGAACCTACCAGATAACCAGTTATTGGTATGGCAACTCTCAATACTATAATTCCACTACCGCGGATCAACCTCCCCTATCACCACCAGATGTTGATGTAGAAATGGCAGATACGGTTACCACTCTGACCTCCAGCCAAACCTCTGGTTTGACTAGCGGCGATGAGGTAACTATCTCCGGAGGAGTGTTTCCCAATCCCAAGGTTACCGATTCCTCCACCATCCAAGTGTTGATGACAGTGGCCAAACCCAATGGCGCTTCGGAAGATACCTGGGTAGACCTGGATAGTGACGGCAACTACTCAACCACGGTGACCCTGGATATGCCCGAAGGGTACACCTCCGGATATTTCAGAATTACGGTTGAGTATCAGGGCAGTGATGATTATAACACCTCCCAGGCGGAGATGATGCTCTCTATTAACGAACCCACTGGCCTGGGGATTATTGTAGCCGGCTATGGAGTCAATACCACCATTCGGGACAACCTGGTGAAAGAGGCCTATCAAACCCTGAAAAACCGGGGCATACCCTCCAGCAAAATAAAGTTGCTTCATACTGACGCCACTTTTGATGCTGATGAAGATGGGGCTATTGACAGGACCGATAGCGTTACCCAATCCAATTTGCAGACTGCCATAGAAACCTGGACAGTGAACAATATCGATTGCACGGAAACTGACCAACCAGAAAAGAGTCCCCTTACCATCTATCTAATCGGCGGCAACTACCAGTCACAGGATGGAACTTTCTGGCTGCGGGGTTACTACAGTTCATCCTATGTGGTAACAGCGTCTGAACTTAATACCTGGCTGACCAATCTGTATAACAATGTCAAAGACGAAGTTGAGGCTAACAACGAAACTCCCCCGCCCGATTATCCGGTGACTGTGATCATCGAATCTCCCCAAAGCGGTGCTTTTCTAACCACTGCCGGCACTGGAGCAGGCCGGATACTGGTCAGCGCTACTGGCCCCACCGATATGGGTTCCGAGAGCAACCTTAATGTCACCAATAGTGGCAATATCTCTTTCAGCAAGTATTTTTTCAACAAAATCCTGGAGGGAGAATCAATAGGCGATGCCTACAACTACGCTGATATGCTGATCACTGCTGACTTTGACAACCAAAAGCCAGCCGTAGAGGCCAGTGGTGACGGGGTGGCGGATGAAGATGATGTTACCCTGGCCTCATCCAGGACTCTGGAACATATTCCAGATGGAAACGCCAATCCGATTATTGTCAATGCCCAGGGGGAGTCTTCCCTGTCAGTGGTTTCCTCCTCTACTTCCTTTGAACTTTGGCAACAGGTCATCGATGATGATTCCGCTAGTATCACTGCCTTTGCTGTTATTATTCCACCCAATGGTTCGGTGGACTCAGCCACTATTGAACAATTAAACGCCGCTAGTGACAACATCTATTCCAAGACAGTTACCAACCGTTTTGCCAGCGAAGGTCTTTACCAAATTCTTTACGTGGCTCAAGATGAAGATGGTAACGTAGCTGAACCATATTCAGCCACGGTTAATGTCAGTGATTTCTCTCCACCAGAACCAGTGACCAACCTGAATCTAAAAAAAGCGCAATCCAGCGCCATCACTGTGCAATGGACTGCATCGGCTGGTGGCGGGGTGAACAAATACAAGGTTTATTATAAACATTCCAGCGCTTCTGAAACCACCTATTACGGCTATGTATCCTCCTCTTATACTTACAAGCGGGTGGCGGGTTTAAGCCAAACCTCCGGCACCTATACTTTTACTATTACTGCTGCTGATTCAGCCAGCAACGAGAGTGAAGGAGTCTCAATAACTTTTAATGCCCCCAATGGCGATGCAGATGGCGACTCCATCCCCAATTATGTAGAACTAAACTGTGATAATGGCGTGACTGTGTCTGAATCCTGCGATGGGTATGACAACGACTGTGACGGTAATACTGATGAAAACTGGGACAGCGACAGTGACAACTACAGCACCTGCCACGGCTCTACTGATTGCAACGACAGTGATGATACTATCTATCCAGGCGCTTCGGAGTTGTGCGACAATAAAGACAATGACTGCGATAGTTCTACTGATGAAGATTACTCCTCCCTAAACCAGGACTGTGACGGTGATGACAGCGATCTGTGCACCAATGGAACCTGGAGTTGCAAAGCAGATAAATCCGGGATTGAATGTGTTAATGAAACCACCCAAAATAT
>CAZTWC010000132.1:261-9584 GCA_964617105.1 uncultured Myxococcia bacterium | reverse complement strand
TTTTGAGGGGGGGGGCAAAGAGAGGGTTTTTAGGTTTGTTTTTTTTGCTTTTCAAAAGTTGACGGCTTTTCAGCATGATTGGGGCGACTATATCTTTAATTAAGTAATATTGGAATGAATGGGCAGTTATATTCACTAGAGCATCTCCAAAAAGGCATCCAGCCTGGTGTTCAATTGTCCATCCAAATTCTGGTGAAGTTCCGATTCAATTACCACCGAGGGAATATTGCGGGCCTGCAACTCTTTTTGCAAAATGGGCAAATCGAACAATTCTGGCTCGCAGAACTTAACCAGGCTAAAAATTATTCCTCTGGCGCCGGAGATATCCAACAAAGAAAGTAAATGTTCCAAGCGTTGCAGATGAGATGAAACCCGGGTAGGGCAGGGGGGTAAATCAAGGTATTTATTGGCCAATAAATCCTCAAAATATTTTGGGTTGTCTGTTTCTAAGATATCCTGGTAAGGTTGTTTTTCTGGGTTAGAGATTTCAGGTTCCCCTGCTCCCAGTTTTTTCAATCCTTTATTTAGTAACCGACGGCCGCAATTGAGCAGGTCATCGGCAGCCACTGTCACTCCCATCTGGTCCAGTTTGTCCATCATATTCATATTGGGAAGGATTCCACTAACAATTACACCGGGTTTTTTCTCCCCTTTTTTATCCTGAAGTATGGCATCGGTCAAAACCGATAGAAAATCCTGGGGCAGCAGATATTCGCCCATTCGCAAGAGTTGGTAAAAGTTTCGGTTGGAGAGGAGGCTGTCTCTTTGAGTTCGCCGAAGATAGAGTTTTTGTACCTGGGTTGAAATTTTATCTCCCAGGACGATCATTTTTTTAATGGTCAGCGGGTCATTTGCTCCAAACTCTTTTTCCAAATCCTGTTGTAATTTTTGCAATTGGAAACAATAGAAATCCTTGGTTGCTGAAGGATTGGAATTTTTGGGAAGATAAAAAAAGAAACATCTCTTGGTAATTCCCAGGTAGTGGTTGACAATGGATGCCAGGTTTTGGATAGAGTCGCAGGTGTGAGGAAATAGGAAACCATCTAACAGCTGACAATGGCCCTGAAGGATCAATTCTAATCCTGACTTGACAATGGGGCAGATATATGGTTGCAGGTGGGCGTCAGCCCCGCTGATCTGCAAGGGCGGATCCCATATTTCTACCGGCAGAATGTTGTAACTCCAGAGCAGTTCTTTGGGATACAAGGCGGGAAAAACTCCCAGCGGATGGATAGCAAGGTTGTTTTTTTTTTGCCGGATATATTCTTTTCTGGCGGGGAAAGAGAGTTGTTTCATTGATTTAACTCCCGGCATTTTAATGCCGGGTAAATGGCAATTTTACCCGACAATTGGTGCCCTGGCCAACCTCACTTTCTATCTCGATAGTGCCGCCGCAAAGTTGGACAGCCTTTTCCACTACAGTGAGCCCCAGGCCGGTGCCGTTTATTTCTTTGCTGAGGCTGGTGCGGTAAAAAGGTTGAAAAATATTGCCTATCTCCTGGCTGGGAATTCCAATGCCCTGGTCTTGAAATATCAAATGCAAATGGTTTTTCGGGCAAGAAAGGGTAAAAGTCACACTGGTATTTTCCGGCGAACAGATAAGACAGTTGGATAACAGGCGGGTAACGATTAAGGTCAGATGTTTGGTGTCCAAATTTATCTCTGTCCAAGTATTATAATCATCCCAGTAGAGGTTAACCGGGCAATTGATGGCTTTTACCAACGAATCTACGTGTTCAACCTGTTTTCTGCAGAAATTTATGGGATTTATAGGATTGGGGTTATTGGATAAGAGGCCATCCTGGAATTTAGCCAGATAGGAAACATCTTCCAGGGTATTGTTAAGCCGGAGGATTTGCGATTCAATACTCAACAGGTGCTTATCGATATTTTGGTTATCCATTTTTTCTCGATAGAGACGTAGTATGCCGGTGCTGGATAATATTAAGGAGATGGAATTGCGGGCCTGGTGAGAAAAGGAGGATACAAACTGGCAGAAGCCATCTTTAAATAGTATTTGATTATTTTTTGACGGTTTCATAGTGTATAAATATCCTGTTGTTCGATTTTTTCTAATATTTCTGCGGCTTTTATCCGTATATTTTTATTTTTGGTTTTAAGCGCATCCACCAGGGATTCTATCGCCAGGGGGCCTATTTTTATTAGTATATTACTGGCACTGATACAGCGGAGATTATTATGGTCATTCAGGATATCAATCAAAGGTTCTATGGCCGACATTCCCAGGCTGCTCAACACTGTTTCTCCACTTTCCCGCACCAGGTGGTTGGTGCTTCCCAGGGACGCTATTACCGCTTCAATAATAGATGGCCCCAACTCCACCAGCACATTTATGGCGGAAGTGCGCCGAAATTGATTATCATCTGCCAGTATTTTTATCAGGGTATCCTGGGTGCAATTGCCCAATCTGCAAAGAGCCTCCTCAGCGTATTGTCTAACCCATTTGTCCTCATCTCCGAGAGCTTCGATTATTGGATCCAGAGCAGAGCCGAAACCGAGTTCTCCCAGTGCCCATACCGCTTTGGAGCGTACATCTTCATCCATGTCATCCATGGCTTTAATCAAAGGCTCCACCCCTCTCTCATCACCAATTTTACCCAGAGATTCCGCTGCTCTGAAACGCACATAAGAATCCCAGTCATCCAGGGCAGTAATCAAAGGGCCCACGGCCCTGGGGCTACCGAGTTTTCCCAGGGCTTCGGCGGTGACATCTCTGACATCATTATTTTCATCTTCCAAAAGGCAGACTAGTTGCTCAACCGCTCTCTGATCACCGATTTCTCCCAGTATCCAGGCTCCCATTTTTCGTATTTGCCAACGGCTGTCATCCAGCAACTTGACCAGTAATGTTACGGCGTGTTCTCCCAGGCTGGAGAGCGCCCGGGCCGCACAATCCTGTACCTGCCAGTCATCGTTTTTGAGGGTTTCCATTAAAGGTGCTAACGCCTGTTTACTGCCGATTTTACCCAGAGATTCAATGGCTGCCTCCCGGACGTTTTTACTCTCATCTTCCAGGGTTTTTATCAATGGGCCTTCAGCGGCAATATGGTTTAATTGGCCCAGAGATTTTGCCGTGGCAACCCTGACATCTTCGTCATCATCCACCAGTTTTCTGGTTAGGGGCGCCAGTGCCCTTTGATCACCAATAGCCCCCAGGGCAGTCACGGCATTCATTCGTAAATGCCATTGTTTATTATCCAGGCACTTGATAAGAGGGGTAACGGCCTGGCTGTCACCAATTTTACCCAATATCTCCGCCACTGTTTCCTGAATATACCAGTCATCACTATCCAGAGCCATTACCAGATCTTCCACCGCTGTTTTACCAATTTCAGTCAGGGCCAATGCCACCCACCATCCTACATCACTGTCCTGGCCTTCCAGTAGTTTTAGCAGGGGTTGCACCGCTATACTTCCCATCCATCCTAGCATCTCTGCCGCCCGGAAGCGAACTGACTCATCTTCTGATGACAGTTCTTGTAGGAGTATATGTAGTTTTTTTTCTTTATCGGCAATACTCATTCCCGTGCCCCCCATGTTGAATAAAAATCGAAACTATTTACAATAATTATATAAAAATATTTGGAAACTGACAAGGGAAAAATGAATAAACTGTAAAAATTAAGAATGAAAAGTGTTACCGGCATTTTATTATCGAGTTTGCGATATCACTTTTTCATGGAGATTCCAGCATACATTGGCCAGCGGTTACCTGAGAGTTTTTATTGAAAAAAAGCAGGCACTCTTCGGTAAAAAGGGGATTGCCGTCCCAAGATAGTTTATCCCTGTAGTTTATGCAAGTAATCGCATCTGGTCCTTTGCCGGATGGATCAGTGTTCAATCCTTCCAGGCACTGCTGACAGCAAATTTTTTGTTGGCTTTTATGGCTGTCAGTATCTGTAGGCTGGTCATTTTCCAGACCGCCATCCTGCTGCTGGTCATTTTCCAGACCGCCATCCTGCTGCTGGTCATTTCCCTGACCGCCATCCTGCTGCTGGTCATTTCCCTGACCGCCATCCGTATCGGAAACATCTGATAATGATGCATCTTCTCCGCAGGAGATAACCATCAGACTTAAAAGGAAAATAGATAATATGGTTGGGCAGATACAGAATTTAAGCGATTTGTACATTATAGTACCTACTTTCATTGCCGATTCTCCTCCGCCACCACTTGTAAAAGATGGAGGATAAAGGAAACGGTTAGGGCCATATTATTCAGGGAAATAAACTCTTGTTTAGAGTGAAAATTACACCCGCCGGTAAAGATATTTGGAGTAGGGAGCCCCATAAAACTCAGACGGGCTCCATCGGTACCGCCTCTGATAGGTTTGATCTCCAGGGGGACATCAAGTTTTTTACCGGTTTTTATTATGGCCTGGAAAGCAGCAGGGTACTGATCCAATTTCTCTTTCATATTGCGGTAGGATTCTTCAATTTTAACATCTATTTTCAACCGTGGTTCCAGAGCCATCAGGTAATTGGCGGTGCTCTGTAATAGGTTTTTTTGATATTCAATATCAGCGAAGTCAAATCCTCGCAGGAGAAATTCCACCGAGGCTTTTTCCACCTTTCCACTTATCCGGTCGGGATGGATATAGGGCTCTTTCTCTTCAGTCTGCTCTGGCGACATTTTTTGAGGAATCATCTCTACAAAACGGGCTGCATGGCGAAGAGCGTTAACCATTATACCTTTGGCTGTGCCGGGATGGGTATTGATTCCGGTAAAGGATACTTTAGCTGAAAAGGCATTGAAGGTTTCGCTATTAACTTCATAGGGAACGCCACCGTCTAAGGTATAGGCAAAGTCTGCTTTTATTTGCTCTAAATTGATTTTGTTTACACCCCGGCCGATCTCTTCATCCGGGGTAAAGCAGATATAAATATCCGGACGATTTTCAGGCACTTCTAACCACATAGAATTGGATACGCCCGATTCTTTTAGAATTTCTAGAACTGTCATAATCTCTGCTATACCGGCTTTGTCATCAGCTCCCAGCAAGGTACTGCCATCGGAAGTGATAATAGTATGTCCCAAACAGTTTTTTAGAACCGGAAACTCCTGTGAAGAGATCTCTATACCGGCCGGAAGATTAAGGGGCTTACCGTCATAGTTTTTGTGGATTAGAGGTTTTACTCCCTCCCCCTTAACTTCTGGTGAAACATCCATGTGAGCGATCAATCCTATTTTTGGGGCTGAAGAAGAGGTGCCCGGTAAAAATCCATACACATATCCATTTTCATCCATGTTAACCTGCTTAAGACCCAATTCCTTCAAATGGGAGGCCAATATTTCACCTAGTATTTTTTGTTGAGGAGTTGATGGAAATTGGTCACTGTTATGGGAAGATGGGGTGTCAACCTGGACATACTCCAGAAAGCGCTTCAATAAAGAAGTGTTTTGAATTATGGATTTAATATTTTCTGTTGGTTTCATAATCATGCGCCTCAATTAAAATAACAGGATAAACTGGATCAATCTTGGGTCATCTTGGGTAAATCTTGTTAATTCTGTTAAAATATTTATAAAAAGTGAATATAATAGTTCTTATCATTACTTTTTTCAAGTATTATATTTATGGATGCTTGAAATAACCGTTTGCAATTCTTGGCAAATTATAATAAATTTAACCGACTATTTAATGATAAAATACTTGTTTCTCAAATACGGGATTTGATTTTCAGTATTTTAATGCTGTGTTGAGCACTACTTGCAATAATTAAAAACATGAATAAATTACTCGCCCCGATTAAGATTGGCAAAATGACCCTGAAAAACCGGGTTTGCATGCCGGCTATGCACCTCAATTACACCATTAACGGAGAGATCGACCAGCGGATTCTCGATTTTTATGCCCGGCGGGCCGCAGGCGGGTTGGCCCTGATTACCGTAGGCGGCTGTGCCGTGGACCAGGCCGGTGGAATGCCCATGCTGCTCCAGGTCCATCACGACAAATACAATCCCGGACTTTTCAAACTGGCAGCAGCCATTAAAGATAACGGGGCCCGCGCCTGTGCCCAACTATACCATGCCGGTCGCTACAGCAGGTCTATATTCACTGGTAAACCAACCGTTAGCGCTTCGGCTTTGCCATGCTCTTTTAGCAACGAAACTCCTCATCAACTATCCATCCAAGAAATTGAACAACTTATTCAGGCTTTTATTAACGCCGCCAAAAGAGTAAAAAAAATCGGTTTCGATGCAGTGGAGATCATAGCCTCGGCTGGATATTTGCTCTGCCAGTTTCTTTCACCAATAACCAACCAGAGGGACGACCAATATGGCGGCAGTTTTCAAAACCGTTGCCGGTTTCCGGCCCAGGTGGTAGCCGGGATCAGGGAGGCGGTGGGAAAAGACTACCCCTTGATAGTAAGGATGTCGGGCAATGATTTTGTTCCGGGTAGCAACACTCTCCAGGAGGCTGCACAAATAGCCAAAATCTATGCCCAATCAGGAGCCAACGCCATTAATGTTACCGGAGGTTGGCACGAGTCAATGATACCTCAAATCACTATGGATGTGCCCAGGGGGGCTTATCTTTATCTGGCCTCCAAAATTCGCCAGAAATGTGGATTGCCGGTGATGGCCTCCAACCGAATAAATGATCCGGATCTGGCGGAAAAGGCTGTGGCCCGCGGGTTGGCCGATATGGTGAACCTGGGGCGGCCTTTAATCGCAGATCCCGATTTTGTTGAAAAGACCCGCCAGGGCAAAAAAAGTTCTATCAAACCCTGTATTGGCTGCAACCAGGGATGCCTGGACAGCGTGTTTTCCATGCAGCCAGTTACCTGCCTGGTTAATCCCAGGGCTGGCCGGGAAGCGGAATTCTCAGCCGTTAAGGCCAGCGAAGCCAAAAAAGTAGTTGTGGCAGGGGGCGGACCAGCGGGAATGCAGGCCGCCATCACCTGTGCGGAGCGTGGTCATCAGGTGGTGCTGTTTGAGAGCGAAAATATGTTGGGTGGACAATTGAAGGTGGCGGCATCCACATACAGTAAGAGAGACTGGTTGCGGTTGATTATTAATCTAGCCAATCAGGTTTATCAACTGGGAGTGGATGTGAAGTTGGGGCAACCGGCAGATATGGATACAATTTTAAAGCAAAATCCAGATGCAGTTATCCTGGCTACTGGAGCCAGGCAGCAGCCCCTGGCGGTGCCGGTGCAGGAAGGTGTCCGGGTGGAGGACTCTTTTACCGCCCTTACCCAGGAATTTGACCCGGGAGATAAAACCGTGGTGATAGGAGGTGGAGCGGTAGGGTGTGAGGTGGCTCAGAAAATGGCCCAGGTGGGCACAATCGGTCCTGAAACCGCCTATTTTTTAATGCAGTATGAGGCAGAAACCCCCGAAGTGATCAGGGAATTGATGCTAAAAGGGAATTCCCGGGTAACTCTGGTGGAGATGGGACCTAAGTTGGCGCCTGATATGGGAAAAAGTTCCCGTTGGATAACTTTGAAGAACCTGAAGCGTTTTTCAATACAAACCCTGGTGAATACCCAGGTGTTGGCAGTGGATAAAAAGGGTGTCAGAGTGCAGGATAAGGGTGGGGAGGAAAGATTACTTGAAACCAACACCGTGATTAACTGCACCGGATATGTATCCCACAATCCTTTAGCGTCGCTGCTAAAGGGGAAAGTGCCGCGACTGGAAGTGATTGGAGATGCCCAAAGGTGCGCCAAGGCTATTGATGCCATCCGGCAGGGACTGGAAATAGGTTATGAAATTTAAGTTAGATACGCCATCTTTGGCCCAGCATCCGATAACCGTGCTGATGGTGGATGACTCGCGTCTGATTTGCGCTGCAGTGAAAAAAATGCTCAAAGACCAGCAGGATATCACTTTCCATTTTTGCACTGATTCACACAAAGCGGAGGAGATGGCGGAGCAAGTGAAACCCACCGTGATTCTTCAGGATCTGATAATGCCGGGAATAAACGGTCTGGACATGGTGCGTATCTTTCGTAGTAATCCGGTTACCAGCCAGGTACCCTTGATCGTTCTTTCTGCCGAGGAGGAGCCGGCCATTAAAGCGGAGTCTTTTGCCCTGGGGGCCAATGACTACATGGTAAAATTACCGGACGCCGTGGAAGTTATTGCCCGGATCCGTTATCATTCCAACAGTTATATCAATTTACTTCAGAGAGACGAGGCTTTTCAAGCGTTAAAGGAGAGCCAGGAAAGGCTGGAGGTTAGAAACCGGTTTATTCGAGAAACTTTTGGACGTTATCTTTCGGACGATGTGGTAAATAGTCTGCTGGAAACACCAGAAGGTCTTAATTTGGGCGGTGAAAAGCGCAAAGTAACCATTATGATGGCCGACTTGAGGGGGTTCACTTCTTTGGGAGAGCGATTGGCGCCGGAGATGGTGGTCAAAGTGATCAATAATTACCTGGAGGAGATGACCAGTATCATTATAAATTACAACGGTACTATTGATGAGTTTATAGGTGATGCTATTTTGGCTATTTTCGGCGCTCCTCACCGGGGGAACGATGATGCTGAACGGGCGGTGGCCTGTGCGGTGGAGATGCAAATGGCTATGCAGAAAGTTAACCTTAAAAACCGGGAACAGAATTTGCCGGAAGTGAAGATGGGTATTGGCTTGAATACCGGCGAGGTGGTGGTTGGCAATATCGGTTCGGAAAAGCGGGCTAAATATGGTGTGGTGGGCAGCAATGTAAATTTGGCTTCCAGGATTGAGTCTTATACTATAGGCGGGCAAATATTGATCTCCCAAAGTACTAAAGATGAAATAGGCCCCATTTTAATGGTCACTAAAGAGATGAAAGTTGAACCCAAAGGGGTTAAGCAGCCCATATCGATTTTTAATGTGGGCGGAATTGGGGGAAAATACAACCTGTTTATTTCTGAAAATCAACGGGAGCCTTTAAAAAAATTACCCAACAAAGTGGAGTTGTTATTTTCACTGTGCCTGGGTAAAGATATTGATGACCGCCTTTTTAATGGTTCTATTTCTATGCTATCTCTTAGGGAAGCGGAGATAGAAACCGAAAAAAAGGTTGAGCCCATGAGCAATTTAAAGATAAAACTTTTAGGACAAAATGGAGATCCCATTCCAGTGGATCTGTATGGCAAAGTGATTGAAGTTAATGACCATCCCAATAGGCTGTTGGTTCATTTTACCTCTATCCCTCTTATGGCTGAGGCCTATTTTAATGGATTGTTGGCCACTTGCTCCAGTAATGAAATATGACCCCTGTCAGCGATGATTCTTTACCGGAAAGAGTAGGGCGTCTGCTCAGTGATCAGAGGTTAACCCTGGTGACCGCTGAGTCTTGCACCGG
>CAZTWC010000132.1:0-231 GCA_964617105.1 uncultured Myxococcia bacterium | reverse complement strand
CATGATTGGGGAGATGATAACTGCTATTGCCGGCAGTTCCGTCTATTATCTGGGCGGAGTGGTGACCTACTCCAACCAGTTGAAAAACCGGCTGTTGAAAGTACCCTGGTCAATGATAGAAAAATATGGTGCAGTAAGTAAAGAGTGTGCAGTTGCCATGGCAGGAGGAGCCCGGGATGAGTTGGGGGCGGATTTGGGGTTGTCAGTAACCGGCATAGCCGGGCCTACCGG
>CAZTWC010000131.1:0-9674 GCA_964617105.1 uncultured Myxococcia bacterium | reverse complement strand
CGCAGCAAACAGAAATACAGGGATGGCTTCCTTTAAAAATAGATAGGTTCTGCGTATGGAATTTATAAAGAGAGTTTTTAGTTTCGGGATTCTTAATGGCGGAATTTCCATAATAAAATCCGGCACTTTGGAACGGAAAATTTTATTGGTAAGAAAACCAATCAACAGTATTTGCAGAGTTAAGAATCCAAAAATAAAGAATGAACTCCACAAAGGTAAATCGGCCAGTAATACCAGCATCACGCTCAATAATGGTGCACATGGAATACCCATAATCAGGAGAAAGGTGGCAATATTTCGTTCTTTTCTGGTCTCAAGGGCTCTGGTGGCCAAGATTGCCATGGTAATGCAGGAAAACCCCATGATTAAAGGCAATATCCCTTTTCCACTCATACCCATTTTCTTGAAGACCTTGTTCAAAAGGACGGATAACCTGGGTAAATAGCCGCTACTCTCAAGCATGCCAAAGAAAAAATAAAAAGTGAGCAAAACCGGCATCACCAAACCTAGAGACAGGGCAAGGCCTACGCTAACCAATCCGAATTCACCGACAATTGCTCTGGCGAACAGTTCAGATGGGACTAATTTGCAGATGTTTTCTATCCATGGGACAATTATTTCGCCAAAGAGTTCTCCTTCTAATAAATCTACCAAATATTCAGCGCCAAATTTGCCCACAAAATAGTACATGAGAATGATAATAATGATGGCAATGGGAATACCGGTGTAGATATTTCTGCTCCAGACGCCCAATTTATCGGCAAAGGGAATTTTGGTGGGCTCGCTTACCCATACTACCTGGTTATAGATCTCCTCAGCCTTCTCCAGATAGATATCCAAAAGTTGGGTACCTATCTTTTTACTGGTTTTTCTCTTGGTTTGCTCAACCAGACGTTCAATTTGGGAAAAAGTGTTTTGATCGCAAATTTTTTGAACATACTCTTTGGATAATTTATCTTCAGCCAATACAGACAATAAAATCCCCCGGGAGATTTTTTTATCTCCAATAATCTGTTGGGCCAATCGCAAATAATTTTCAATAAATTGGGGATATTTTATTGATGACTTGCCAACTTTTACTTCAGTCAGATTTTTTCTTAACGATTCGATCCCGTCACCTTCAATGGCCACGGTAGTATTTACGGGTACGCCGAGCAAACTGGCCAGTTTTTCTACATTGATATCAATATTTTTTATCAATGCCTCATCCATCATATTTATATTAAAAAGAATTGGCAGGTCAAACTCGACATAGTGAAAATATAAAGCCAGAGAACGCTTCAAGTTTTTGGAATCAGCCACAAAAACCAGATTGGAAGCCTTGGCGTCTAAAATCATATTTTTGGAGATCAATTCATCTTCGTTCTCTCCATAAATAGTGTTTGAGCCAGGAGTATCAATCAGGAATGCTTCCTTTAAATGGCATTTCAGTTCGCTGGTGGTAATACTTACCGTGGTGCCCGGATAATTTCCCTCTTTGATATTTTTTCGGCACATTCTGTTGAAGATAGTGGATTTTCCCGTATTAACATTGCCGATTAAAATATAGGTGGCATCACTGTTAGTGGAAAAATCTCTCTGTTTGAGTTCCATGGTTTCACCTTTTTTTTTAATTTTTAGTTGCTGGTACGGTAGCTAAAAAGCCGATCATTGCTCCGATTGCCATTTTTTCATCGTCCTGAGGGATATCGATATTTAACTCGGTAATAAGTTCGACAGCAGGGTGAACACCGATATTAAGGCCAATACCAACAGAGCCAATATTAAAGGAACGTTCGCCTTTTTTGGGATAATGGGGCAAAGAAAAGTCGATAGCAGCCAAAAGTTGGGTAGAATCGTTTAGTGCGTAATGGACCAGCGGCTGTAGACCTAAATTATAGGATCTTTCCTTAGTTGGGTTACCTTTTAAGTCGATCCTGTTTTCTATCCCCTCCTCCAAAGTAAGTTGAAGTCCAAATTTATCTAAATCCAAATTTAATTCTGAACCAAAGGCCAAACCGCCGCCAGTCCCGATTTGGCTAAAAAAATCAACATCAAATATCTTTGAGGCGGTCACCGTCCAGAAAACCCAGAGATGTAACTGGTCGCCATCACTTTGTAAATAGTCATTTGACTCCAGACTATATTTGAGTGCAGCTGAAAAAGAATCAGTTAATCCAACCCCAACTACTCCATCCCAACCAATGGTACGTTCTCCGGCATTGAGATTGGCTCCGCCCATACTGCTGTACATTTCATAGTCAGTAAAACCAAGTTCAAATGGCTCGGTGGTGTCAAGTGCATTGGCAGAGATTGACCAGGACACAAAAATAGTTACCAGCAGGCAAAGTAAAGATTGTTGTTTCATTTGTTTTTCTCCATAGGCGGGTTGCTTCGATATTGATAATCAATTGCAACACAATGATAAAAAAATAAGCGCCTAAATGGTGTAGGCGCAATGTTTCTTTTGCTTTCCGTGCTTATCCCAAAATATTAGGCGAACCAAATTAGTTGCTGTCCGGAAATTAACAAATTAACTCCCGCCTTCTTCTTGGCATTTTGAACACAATCCTTTGATCACTAACCGGTGATTAACGATTTGATAGTTATATTTTTTAGCCACATGTTCCTGTAACACTTCTATGCCTTCATCGCAAAATTCAATTATTTCATTACAATTGGCGCATATTAAATGGTCATGGTGGGAATGGCCACAAATATGTTCATAATAAATATTTTTATCGTCCAAATATATAGGCCGAATAAAATTACCCTGAATCAGGAAGGGAATAAGCCGGTAAATAGATGAAACTGAAATATTTATCTGGTCTTTTTTTAATTCCAAATACAATTCATCAATATTAAAGTGATGATGAATGGAGAGAATTTTATTAAAAATAGATAAACGTTCCTTGGTAATAATTAGATTGTTCTCTTTACAAAAGATTTTAAATTCTTTTATTTCATCATCCATAGTGGCGTCCATTCAGAAATTATTTTTTTACCATATTGCAATTGAGAATGATTGTCAATAGAAAAGTTTAGGCCATACTTTTCCAGCCATAAATATTCTCGGCAATATCCTTGTCCATAGCGATTTCCGTATTATCATATTTTACGATAAAACTGGGGTGGGTTTGGTGGATTTCAATGATGGTTCCGGGCTTTATTCCAAAACTTGAAAGTTTATGAAGCCTTTGGTGTGATTCGGGTCTGATATAGGAAATTTTTACTTTATCTCCAACTCTATACTGAGTGATAGAGTCAACTTTTTTGACAATATTGTTCTTGTGGGCCAGGCAACATGGGCCGGGCGGGATTGGATTACCATGCGGGCACTCAACCGGATGGCCCAATAAAATACAGATGCTCTCCTCCACTTCCGGGATAACCGAATGTTCGAATTCACAAACAATTTTATCTGCCTTGTCACCCTTGATATTCAGCACATGTTCCAAGAGTTCCTCGGCTAGCCTCTTGCGCCTGATTAGCCCCTTGGCGATCTCTTTTCCCTCACCAGTCAAATAAATATTTTCGTTATCATAGGCAATAAGATTATTTTTTTGCATAGTTTCCAAAATATCATCCGATATTTTTACATGACAGATATCTCTTATCTGGCCGGTAGAATTCTTTTGTTGTTCTTCACATGTCCAAATGGCTTCCATAATCTCTTCTGTTTCTCTTTGCATAAGATTCACCCCTATAGCAGTATAGCAGTTGCCATCCGAAAACCTTTACCCCCCCTCCCCTTCGGGGATCTCCCCCTGCCAGGGGGAGTCGGTGTCAAATTCGCAACAAAGTTGACACCCGGGACGGACACTGCTGGTTAGTTTTGCTCCTGTTGCTGGAAAAGCCTCTTTCAACCGTAATGCAATTGAGAATGATTGTCAATTGAAAAGTTAATTTTGAGTGAGCCCTAAAATAACCTTAGCAACCTATCAATCTCTTTAATCAACGGGCAGACAGAGTTATTTTCCTTCTCAATCTCGTAGGTAAAGTTGTTACAAACCTTTTTTAGTAGCCGTGAGCTACTAAATGCCCGGACAATAAACTGAAAAAGGAAAAAAGAGATTAGCAGGGTCAGTCCCAGGGCAACCAGACCATGGAGGAAATATTCCGCCGGCAGGTAGTGGTGGGCTAAAAACTGGTTCACGGTTTCCAGGCAAAATATGATTGCCAGCAAAATAGGCGCCGCGTTGAATAAGAGTTGCAAAGGTAAAGAAGAGAGGATGGCGGTACGTCGCTCCACCTCCCTTACCATACTGTTTAACCAGTGACTTGACAAATTATCCTCCAACACTTGCTGATCACTCATCACCACTGTCAAGTCACGAACATGGTTGGAAAAACCAAGTTGGACCAGCCGGTCAGCTATGGGGGGCCATTTTTGCAAAAAGATGTCACGATAGCGCAGTATTGCATTGGCGTAGAAATTTTGGTCATAAGCATTATCAGTTGCATTTTTGCTGGTTGGTTGAGTCTTGGCCAGCGAATAAATTCTTTTGGACAACAGGGCAGCCGGATTGCCGGTAGAGCGAAAAGACTGCCAACTGGCGGCCAGGGCGATTAGGCGGAACCAGATTGCTACCAGCCAACCAATTGGCCCCCACCAGTTTGCAGCCAGCCGACTGTAAAACATGGCGTTAATTTTTGGCCTCAACTCCCTATCTTCATTTATCAGCGAAGTTAAAGCCTCCTGTTTTGCCTGATGTTCCAATTTTCCGATCTCTTTCCTGACCTCCTGCAAAGGGGCCAGGTGCTTAAAAGAGTGGGCCATATTGGTAAAAAGAGTATCCTTTAAAAAATGGGCTCTGGCCAGTCTGGAACTCACTACAGCGCTGGGTTTAGTGGTTGAACCGGTAATTTCGTTTCTCAATTCTTCAAATTGGTCAAATTGGTGCAAAGGTTTGGCGTCTGTTTCCCAATTTGGATTTGGCAGGTAACGGCGAGCAGAGATAGAGAACAATTGGCTAAAATTTCTCCCCCAGGCTTTGGCCAGATGTTTCTTGAAGTCGGGGACAATATGTTCCTTGAGTTCGGTTTCATCCTGGCGGTCGGCAAAAGTCAGAATAATGTAGAGGTGCTCATGAGGATACTGTTCGATGAATGGCTTCAGGAAATTGAGGTTGTCCCATCGTTTGGGGTTCTCCGCTTTGAAGCAGCAAAGGATTACGTCACTTCGCCGGATGATATTTTTTAGCAATTGGTGGTGTGGTTCATTTTCACTACTATCGGTGTCTGGGGTATCAACCAGGATGATGTTGGCCAGCGCCTCTCCCCCGTTGACACTGGAAACCATTCTGACATCGTCATGGTCGATATGGGACAAAAGGGCTTTGGCATCACTTTTGTTTTGGACATGAACGATCATCTTGCGGGTAGTGGGTCTTTTTTTGCCGGTTTTTGATAGGTCATCGCTCATTGCCAGAGCATTGAACAGGGTGGATTTGCCAATGCCCCCGCCACCCACGATGGTGACCACTAACTTATATTCTAATTGTTCATGAATCGTATCTATTTGCCTTAACACATGTTGGCATTGGGCTTGCAAATTAGCCGCATCTTCCCAATAGGTTATGGTAGCCAGGGTATTGGTAATATTTTCGACTCGTGACCTGAGTCCAGCCAACTCACCTTCAACAGTTAATGTCATTGCCTCATGTTGCATTATAGGCCTCCGCCGCTTGAATGATTAAAGATGCCGCTTTCTCAGTTTCATGAATCAGAGGAGTAATTTCTGCCAGGATCCGGCCCGATTCCTCTAAGAATTGGTTGGTTATTTTTTGGCGAAGAAATTGCTTTACCATCTCGGATCGCAAGTTGAACCACTGTTTTGTGGCTGGACCCAACATTTTTTCAAGATATTTTCGATCGAGTTCATTCAAACCGGAACTGGCTGGAATTGCAATTAAAGCACACAGGTCATTAAGCCCGAACATACCGCCAATTTTGGTG
The DNA here is from genome assembly GCA_964617105.1 of uncultured Myxococcia bacterium. Lineage (GTDB taxonomy): Bacteria > CAZTWC01 > CAZTWC01 > CAZTWC01 > CAZTWC01 > CAZTWC01. The sequence continues at coordinate 3,737 of CAZTWC010000131.1, read as the reverse complement.
GCAATTGTAGTTCCTCCCACCACATCGGAGGTCATGAGCACATAACTTACCGCCATAAGTGTTGGCAATGCGTCCAATGAGGCAAACAACATTTCCCGGCTTTTTTGAGACGGCTTCATCTCTTGCCGGAATTGGGCGATAATTTGGCCCAGTTCAGATTCAAGTTTTTGGGGTATATTACAGTAGAGTTCATTGGCAAGTTTATCCACCTCAACCTTGATATCAGGTGCAGTTTCGAGTTTGTCTTTAGATGGTCCCATCGCCGGGTGGGTTTCGGCAAATAGAGTATAACAGCCTTGATTGGCAACGCTTTCATAAAAGGGGTATTCCTGAGAGCAATCGCCTGTCCGGTCTCTGATGGAGTCTATAAGGGCGATTAGCCGGGCCCCGTTTTGATCAGAAGCAGTGGTTTTTTCCTGAAGGGTAGCAGATAATATCTTACTGCGAAGATTGTTTATTGCCTGTAAGAGATCAATGGCTATCTGCACGGTGGCGTCTGGATGGTTTTTTTTCTCTTCTTCAGGTTTACCTTTTTTCATCGCGCCCATAGTTTTTTGGGTCAGCCATAATGCTCTGCGACCTGGCCAGGCCATGGCTTTACCAAACCAGCGCAGCGTTTTTATATATTTGGGGCTGGTATTCATCCATATCCGGTTGAAGGAATCGGCAATAGCCCGGGTGGGAAAATGGCTGAGCGCTTCGAAGATAGCATTGCTTTCAGCAATTCGGCCCAGATCGGTGTAAAGTTGTAATTTATCAACAGAAATTTGGGCATGATTAGCAATCGATTGGGCGTACTGGCTCAAGGCGGAAAGTTTTTCTCCTCTTTCGGCCTGGCGAATGGTTCTCGGGTCCAGGCTGGAGAGTAGAGTGAAAATATCATCCATTTCTGGCTGGGCCGGCTCCAATGCCATCATGCTTTTGCCGGTAGCCACCTGATTGTTGTCCCGGGTGTAATAGGTGCCCAGAATATATTTTTCATAGTCAGGGCCATAGAGATGGCTAGCCAGGGTGTTAGCATGGTCCTGCACCTCCTGATTGGTAAAATTGCCGGAAACACGATATAACAGGATACATTTTTTACGCCCGCATTCGGTAAGCATTTGGGAGATAAAGCGGGTATCTTCCCGATTGTTATAGTTGGTATTGGTAAAGATGTATATCAGTATATCAGCCGATACCAGCACTGATTTGGCTATTTTTCGATTGGTATAATCATGGTTGAAACCAGTGTCAAAATCTGGTGTGTCGATAAAGACCACATTATCCGGAACATCTTGAGTAACAGTATAAACCGGAGGACCGGGGGTCAGTAATTCCTTCTGATTGGCCAATGGTTGCGGCATAGTACCAAAATGTTGGAACATATTATTCATAAACAACCGGTTGGCAAACTTTTCTGACTTAGCGGCCGCCAGAACCCGACGGCTTATGCCAGCCTGGCCTCTCACAACCGCTAGATGTTTATTGATTAAGGAATTGAACAGGGTGGATTTGCCGGAACTGCCGCTACCGCATATTGCCACCAGCAGAGGGAATTCAGGATCGTATTGAGGGATCAGTTGCGAGTAGAGCACTTGAAGCCAATTGTTAAGGCTTTGATCGGCAGGGAGGTGCAAAGTGTCAACTAATTGGGGTAGGCGCTTTCGTAGAATTTTCAGCGCTTCATGCACCTGGTCGTTAAAATTGAATTCTGATGTCAAAAGTAGATCCATCGCTTTCATGATACTTTTTCAAGTAATGAAGCATACAAAAAATAACTCTTTATCGCAATCTAATTTATTTTCAGCCTACGCGGTTTTGGATCAAGCCCGAGGGCTGCTTGCTGAAACTATTTTAATTTGCTACTCTAATTGGGTCAACTTTAATTAATGTAATGGTCAACTTAAATTGGAACAGATAATCGAATTTTCTGCCACTGCCAAGACGATGATGATTTTTATCCTGATGGTGAGTGTGATTGCAGCCAAAATACCGGCCGGCTTAGCCTTTTTGGGCGGTGCTTTACTAACCGGTGTTCTAAACGGTGTCACCTTTTCCAGCACTTTATATCATATTGCAGAGGCTTTTTTGCAACCCCAGACTATCCTGCTTAACTTGGCTATATCATTAATAATTCTTTTTAACCGGCTGCTGGAACTTACCGGCAGCCTCAAGCGGATGGTTTCTCTGGTGGAGCAGCGCCTGGGCAGTAAACGGCTGGCATCGGCAGCGTTGCCGGCATTGATAGGCCTTTTACCTATGCCGGGCGGTGCGGTGTTTTCTGCTCCCATGGTAAAAACCTCCCTCCAGGGAATGGATATCGAACCAGAGCGCAAAATTGCCATCAACTACTGGTTCAGGCATGTGTGGGAGTACTGGTGGCCCCTCTATCCCGGTATGATCCTGGCGGCTACTTTGGCCGATATGGTCACCTGGCGTTTTATCCTGATAACCTTCCTCTACACCCCCATAAGTCTTGTAGCCGGCTGGTTGTTTATCATGCCCAGACCTGACAGGGAGTATAGAGCTTCGCCCTGCCCTGCTGCGGGACGATCGGTGAACGGAAAACTGCTATCTGAATTGGCTCCCATTTTTATGGTGGTGGTGATTTTTATTTTCTGTTCTGTTCTGTTTTCTCCCCTGCTGCCCAAAGGTGTAGCCAGCAAAATATTGCCGATTATCACTGGTTTGGCTGTGACGTTGCTCTTTATTATGGCAAAATACAAACTGTCTGTTAAAACCGTAAGTTTTCACCTGTTTTCTAAGCAAATAGGTTTGTTTGTATTGATGGTTTCAGGATTGATGGCTTTTCGCAACCTGCTGGAAATCAGCGGAGTGATGACCATGATCAGTCAGGAACTACAGTCTTTTGGAATACCAATTGTGCCCCTGCTGGCCATATTACCCCTGTTTGCCGGAATGGTAACCGGCATTGCCATTGGTTTTGTGGGGTTATCGTTTCCAATTATCTTGATGCTTATTTCTAAGATAGATACCGGTTTTCCTTTAGAATCTATAGTTACCATGTCGTACGCCTTTGGGTACATGGGTATGATCTTTTCGCCAGTGCATATCTGTTTTGTTATCACCAGCCAATATTTTTCTGGTTCTCTGTTTAGATCGATGCGCTTTCTGGTGGGCCCTGCCCTGTCAGTGTTGATTACTGCCGTGGGATTACTCTTTTTGTTCAGGATAGTTTTTGGATAAGTCAATTATGCTTAATTACTCACCAAATATATATCCCTGGGCAAGTTGCTGAAAAGTCTGAATTTGATCCGCTATCCAGATATCATCCCGCTCAAGTTCTTTAGCCATCAGGCGAGCCACTTTAGGAGCCGCTTCCAGGGCAGCTCTGGCATCTAACACCAGGCAACGGGTGCGGCGGGCTAAAACATCATCTACAGTTCGAGCCATTTCGTATTTTATCGCCCACATTACCTGGGCAATAATTGGGGTTAGCCGCGGATGGATCTTTTCCTTCCAGTCGGGGTAGTGTCTCAACATATCTTTAAGAGCAGGCGCATCAGAGCCATAGCAGGCCAATTCGCCAAATTTATCTGGATTTCGATGAAAACCGTGGATTCTCAACTGTTTGGTCACGCAAGGTATTGACTCAAAACCGCCTAGCATTTCGGCATGATCGACCAGATCCTCGGCCATGTGTCGGTAGGTGGTCCATTTACCTCCAGTGATAGTCATCAAACCGCTTTTTGATACTGAAATGGTGTGATCCCGGCTGAGTTTTGAGGTATCGG
>CAZTWC010000130.1:0-9810 GCA_964617105.1 uncultured Myxococcia bacterium | reverse complement strand
GGACCAGCAAATCACCCTTAGAGAAGGGTGCTCCATAACTGAAATATTTGACCGCTTTCAAGAGAATGGTTTCAGGAAAATTGAAAAGCGGGTACTAAAGGAGTTGGTGGAAGATTTTTCCCAACCCCTGGTGTTAGCACTGGGCGGAGGGACGGTAATCGATGCGGAAAACCGAAATTTCCTAAAGAACAATTGTTGGTTGGTATTCCTGAAGGCTAGCGCAGATACAATCGCTCATAGATTGGCTGGAGATACCGACCGGCCACTGTTGCAAACTGAAAATCGCCATCAGAAGATTAATAAATTGCTGCTTCAAAGAAGTTCAGCCTATAATGATGCGGATCAGATAGTTGATACGGATCAACACTCCATTCAACAGGTGGTGGAAAAGATTGTGAGCCGAGAAGATAAACTGACTGTAGATCTTGGAGATCGCTCTTACAATATTTACTTTTATAATATGAACAACTGCTTTGACAGGATTGGCAAGTGGCTTTCCGACCATACGTACGAAAAAGGCGAAAAAGGCGAAAAAGGCGAAAAAGGCGAAGCGGGAAAAAAAATAGCCCTGATTAGCGACCAACGGGTTTTCCAATTATATGGTAACTCACTGCTCCAACAGATAAATAAAACCAAATTATGCTGCCACCTTACTTTTCCCCCAGGAGAGAAAAGTAAAACTTTAAAAACCGCTGAGAGAATATATAACTTTTTCCTTGAGAACCAAATAAGAAGAAATGACCTGGTTATTGCCCTGGGAGGGGGCGTGGTGGGAGATGTGGCTGGTTTTTGCGCAGCCACCTTTTTACGGGGTCTCGACTACCTGCAAGTTCCCACTACTCTGCTGGCCCAGGTGGACAGTTCGGTAGGAGGAAAAACCGGCGTTAACCTGGAAAAAGGTAAAAACCTGGTAGGAGCCTTTTTTCAACCCCGGGCGGTATTTATCTCTCCCGGATTGCTGACCACCCTGGATGATAGAGATTACTATGCTGGTCTGGCCGAAGTAATTAAGTATGGCTGTATTTTAGACCAAAACTTGTTTGAGTATTTAGAAAAAAACCATCAGGATATTGTGGCTCGCCGGGCTGAGCCTTTAAAATTTATTGCCCGTCAATGTTGCCAATTAAAAGCCCAGGTGGTAAAGGAAGATGAACTGGAGAATGGAAAAAGAGCAATCTTAAATTTTGGACATACCATTGGTCATGCCATTGAAACGGCGGGAAAATACGATACGTATGTCCACGGAGAGGCTGTAGCCATGGGCATGGTGGCGGCATTGGAGATATCGGAACAGATGGGTCTTATTACAGAACCGTTCTGTGAAAGACTAATTAATTTGTTAAAAAAATTCAATCTGCCCTTTAATTGGAGGCTATTTGAAATGAACTCTTTGTTAACTGGTATCAGCCAGGATAAAAAGTGGTCCTCTGGTCAGATTAATTTTATTGGATTAGAGGATATCGGCCGCTGCCGAGTGATTAAAATGAGTATGGATAAATTAAAAAAGTTACTGGCATCTATTTGAAAAAACTGATAAAGTATATCCAATTCCCTCGAATTTATACTAGGATTATTTCTGGAGGTTTATTGTATGAAAAATGTAAATTTTATCTCCTCGGTTACTGTGATAATGTTGATATCCACCCTTTTAATGGGCAGTTGCATGGTTCAGGAAACTTCGGACCTGATTATCTCCAACGCCCTGGTGCCTACTGATGTTAAAAAATGTGTCTATTCCGGCACCGGCAACAATGTATTCAAAGGCATTTGGGATATCTCTTTTGGCCAAAATTACAATTACTACCTGACTTTGGCAGTTCAAAATCACCGCGAACCACCGATTATTGGCAAATCCCAAGACAAGGTTCAATATGGAACCGCCAATGATATCCAACTAAAAAATGTCAAAATAGAGATTGAACGTAATTATTCATCAGCTCAAGAATATGAAAGTGACAGTAGAGATATTGGTACCAAAGTTTTAGAGCATATTATACCGGGGATCATTAAAGCCGGTGTTGATACACCCAGTGCAGTGGGTTTCCCGGTTACCAACAGTTTAGTGTTTAATAATCTAAAAACTGCTTTTACCAGTAATAAAGATCCTATAACTTTAAAAGCCACCATAACTTTAAATGGTTTTACTTTAGGCGGCGAATCGATTAACAGCAACAAATTTACCTTTCCAATCGAAGTCTGCTGGGGTTGCCTGCGCCCAGACACACCCGCCGTTGATGGTGGTCCTCAATGTCCTTGCTCAGACCAGTCTACCGGGTATCTTAAACTAGGTGATGATGCTGGTGGATGCCAGACAGGACAGGATAATATGCACAAATGCGAGTGCAGCAAACAAGAGTAAATAGAACAGGTGTCGGTCTGCTGCAAATTTACAATCAAGTTAATTTACGGGTGGACACTGCTTTATCTGGCAATTATCTTCTCCTGTGCATCGCCCCAAAAAAATAGCCGGCCCATCTCCATTTCCAGGCTGCTTAACCTGGCCATGGAAGCGGAAAAAAAGGCGACCTGTCCAAAAGCCGCATCTATTATCGCCAAATTATCAAAAGAGAAATCAATTTTCATGCCCTTCGTCAGGAGGTAAAAATTTGCCTCCAAATTGGTTGTTCCAGTGAACTTGAGCAAGAGTTACGAAAAAAAACAGCCTCTAGTCGGGCATCTTCCACTATTCATTACCAGTTGGCTATACTGTTATTTGCCCAATCCAAAATAAAAGTCTCTCATAAACCAAACCATACCAATTCAACCGACCTGCCAGTCCCAAAAAAATCACTCTATCTTCAGGCCCGGAAGCAAATGCTAACCGCCATAAAAAACCAGCCCGGAAAGGGAGAATACTATTTTCGACTGGGCCTGATAGAGTTGGAAACAGATAACCCTCAATCAGCCCTGGATAATTTTAACCGAGCCATCAAACTTGACCCGAAAAAGCCTTCCTATAGCCTGTTAAGAGCAGCCGCCCTGTTCAAATTAACCAACCTGACTGATGGGCTGGACGAAATAAGCCGTTTTTTAACTCTTGAACCATCTTCAAAACAGATAAAAAATGGGCAGTTAATTATCTCGGGATTGATGGGATTATTTTGCGGCACTAAAGGAAAAATAGACCCCATAATGAAAAAAGCCATAGAATATCTGGAAAAGGCAGACCAACCCCTGGCTACTATTGATATCCTTGATAGTATAGAAACAACATCACCCCATATGCCCATGCTGCATACTATCAGAGGTCTAGCCAAGTTTAAGTTGAGCAACCTGTCCGGCGCCATCCAGGAGTTTGAACAGGGAAAGGTAAACTATCCTCTCTGCCCCGACAACTACCTCTACCTGGGATTTGTATATACCTCTCTGCAAAAACCGGAAAAAGCCCGGCTTTACCTGAAAGAAACCTTGCGCCTTGACCCTTTTAATCAAAAGGCCTACCAATGGCTGGCAAAAATCGAAATTAAGGCGCGCAGGTTTATGCTGGCCAGAAAGTGGCTGAAAATATTAACTGTTCTTGAACCAGATGTTATATCTCACCATCACCGGCTGGGACAGGTACTGCTGGAAACCGGTGAAAGCCACTTGGCAGAGAGCATATTTCTGGATATAATAGAGAAAGATAAGAAACACTCAGGGGCTCTTATCCAATTGGGACAACTCTTTCTGGAGAAACGAAAAAAGGCTGCAAACCAAAAAGAGAAAGATGATCTTGCTCAAAAGGCTCAGGAGTATTTGCATCAAGCGCTATCAATCAATCCAGAAAATGAACCAGTGAAAAAGATGTTGCATGACCTTAAAAAACATTAATCAAGAGTCGGAAATTTCTCATACTGGGGTGCCGGCCGTTGCCCAGACCAGAAAGAACAGTAGAAAAATCTGGCGGACTTTTATGGCTTGGCCTGGTCACGGCTGGATTTCACTTTTGGTTCGCATGGTTTTAGGGGTGATGTTTATCTATGCCAGTTTTCATAAAATTGCTGAGCCGCGACAGTTTGCAGTGGATATAGCCACCTACCAGATATTGCCTCTATATCTGATTAATTTACAGGCTATTATCCTCCCCTGGCTGGAGTTGATGGTGGGCGGGCTGCTTATAGTTGGTTTCTGCATCAAGGGGACCAGCCTACTAGCGGGAGCCATGCTGATGATGTTTACCACGGCTATTGCTGTGGCTCTTTTCAAAGGGCTGCAATTATCCTGCGGCTGTTTTGCCTCATCATCCATGGACCAGGCTCCTATTAGCAGCCTAACCTTGATAAGAGATTTTATTTTATTGCTATTACCCTTTTATTTGCTGATTATAAAAGAACATAAAATATCAATTGATAATGTGATAAAGCGTAGAAATAATATACCATAGTTAAATGGAGGTTTAAAAAGATGCCTATTTATGAATTTAAATGCCTGGGTTGCGAAGATGAGTTCGAAGAGTTGGTATTCAGCTCAACTGAGGATATTAAATGCCCGAAGTGCGACTCTGCGAAGGTAAAAAGACTTTTAAGCGCCGTGAGTTTTAAATCTTCGAGTAAATACTCCTCTTCGGCCGGAGGTTCCTGCGATAGTTGCTCATCCGACTCCTGTTCCAGTTGTAGCAGTTGCGGTTCAGGAGGAGGGTGCCACTGAAACTATACTATAATACAGAAATACAGGATCGTATCAATATGATAAATGGATATAAAAATATTTTAGTTGAAAAGCGGGGAAAAGTTTTAATCCTCACTTTTAACCGGCCTGAAGCCATGAATGCCATAGATTTCGACACTATGGATGATCTTGAGCATTTCCTGGACCAGGTAGAAGCAGATCAGGAAAGTTTGGCCCTGGTTATCAGTGGATCGAAACAGATATTTGTTTCTGGTGGTGATTTAAAATATTTCCAACAGATTGACGATATTCACAAAGCCCGGCAGATGTCTTTGCGGATGCGGCGAATTTTATCCACTCTGGAAGGTCTGGATATCCCGGTGATTGCCGCGGTTGAGGGAAATGCCTATGGAGGCGGCTGTGAAATCGCGGTGGCTTGCGATATCAGGATCTGCTCAGCCCAGGCTATCTTCTCTTTCAAGCAGGTCGATTTTGCCGTAACTCCTGGCTGGGGAGCCGCTACCCGCCTCTATCACCTGCTGGGACGTTCAAAAACATTAATAGTGCTACTAACTGCTGAGGAAATAAAGGCTGACCAGGCTTTGGAAATGGGTTTGGTGGACCAGGTAACCGAACCGGGTCATGCCCTGGATGCCGCGCTGGAAATGGCGGGAAAAATCGCTAAAAAACCTCCTCTGGCAGTGCGAATGATTAAAAGGGCAGTGGATAAATCTAAAGATATGGGGTCATCTTCTTCTATGCAACTTGAGGGGGAATTGTTCAGCATCACCTGGGATTCCGAGGATCATCGCCAGGCTACCGAGTGCTTTTTTAAGAAAAACCCTCCCAAATGGAAGGGTCGATAGGTTATTGAGGGTATTGAGTGCTGAAATAGTGGAAAGATTTTATCCGCTTTTTAAACTCTTTCATGGTCAGAGAGAGATCGATAATCCCGATAAATTCAGACCTTACTCCTGGCTCCACATTGATAATAAACTGGCTTACTGAGCGCCAAATGAAGTAGAGTCCCAGTCCGGCGCCACCAACCTTGCTATCGATTTGATCATTGCCTCTGGAAAAGCACTTGTTCAGATAGGCCAGGATGGTTTCCCGTCCAATAGCCCCAAAAGGATCTTCCACCGAAATGGCCAAAAGATCTCCATCAGAAGCAAATTTAAAAGTTGGGCAATGTTCAGGAGCTAAAACCACCCTCTCTTTCCGTTTTTCAGGAACAAGAACTCCGGCAGCCAAGGGAGCATCGTACAGAGCGTTCATCAAAAATTCATCACACAGGGAAATGACAATTTTTATCAATGATTCGCGGCAGCCCAGGCTTTTGCAAAACTCAGACACTTTATCCATATATTCTTCGCGCCGATCTGAATCATAGAGTTGATAAATGGTAGGTTCAATACCCCACTTCATGTATTTTTCTATACCAAAGATATCGTTGCGCAATATCTTTTCAGTGGTTAACAGAAGGTCCATCGGGTCTATCTGGCTTTTTCCATTTTCTGGATTCTTGGCTAAAAAACTTGTCACAAAGGGGGATTTGGCAAAATAGTCGATTAATTGTTCAAGGGGACGTTGAGCCAACATTACGGTTTTGGTATTTCGATTGATTTTAGAAGCAGCCTCCAGTATTTTGCGGCAGGAGAAGTCGGCAAACACCAGGTCGAAACGGTTGGAGATTAGAAGATCCAGAGCCTCATCAATACGTCTGGTGGTGAAAACTTTAGCCCTGGTGGCCGAGAGGATCCGTTTGCAAAAACGGGTGTTTTTCTCATCCTCATCAACAAATAATATTGTCCGTCCCTTCATATTTTTCCCCTTTATATGTTCTCATGCTTCTGGCGGTCAAAACCAGTATAAGTCTGGTTGATATATTAATGTCATTTTTATATCATTAATATAAATATTATTCAATAGGCTCATTTTGTTTCAGCAACAAAACATTCCGGATCGTACTGGGTCACTCCAGGCATATTATCTTGATGATTAAGGCCCCACTCTTGAGTTCCTTCCATAAAACCACTCGTTCTAAAAGGAAAATATCTGGTCCACCGCCAAACTTATTTCCAGGTGCTCCAGCCGCAGCATCTCACCTTTAGCCACTATTTGAGGGGGATAGTAACGCCCATCTATAAGTGAATAGTGTTCAATATATTCAGAGTCTGGATAGGCGATCAAGTACTCTTTTACTCCCTTTTCCATGTAAAGATCCCGTTTTTCCCGCTTATCTTTCACCAAGGTAGGGCCAGAAAGCACTTCGGCCACAAGAAGGGCCTGACTTCTGATAATCTGGCTGGACTCAGCCTCCTGGTTTTCTATCCCGGCAGTGCAATCAATGCTTTCTGGCCCGCCAACAGAATCGATGTATTCTAGCCCAGGTACAAAATCAATATCTCCTGCTAACAATACCAAATCCGGACGCACCAGGTTCAGGTTGTCCAGAGCCATCTCCAGATCTGGGCCAACCAGCAATCTATTGGCCAGTCCATTTTTCTGAACTTCGGTTAACTTTTGGTTTTTACCACAGTTTGCAATAATACCTGCCAGTCTATTTTTAAGCAGAGAAAATAGACTGTCTCTCACCAACTGGTGTTTCTCCCGGGGAGTAAAATCCATACTAAAAATTTGCCCGTTGATAATCTCCAAAGACTCTTGCTTTCGTAAATTCAGGTAATCAACCAGGGTGTATTTTTTTTTTCATGGTGATTGCCGGTCATGGTTTCTCCTGTTATTTAAATGGTGAATATCTGGTAAAAGTTTATTATACAATCATCAATAGAATTTGCCAACAATGCGAGTAATATTTAGATCTTTATGGGCTATTTCCGGTTATAGACATTGACCAAAGATAGATTCATCACCGTGTTCTCCGGCAATTGCTTCGGGTCAATTGACAGATCTTTTCCCCAGCGGAAGGCGGCCTGCACAGCCTGGCGGTTTAGAAACTTGGTAGGCACTAACTCCTGAAACTGCTCCAAACGGTTGGCCATCTGTTTTTCGGTCATCTTAAGAGAGCCTATTTGAAATCCCCATTCGTCAAAACTTTTCATGTTTTGATGTAGACTTAGCACATTAAACCCGGCGGCCTGCATGGTCTTTTTAATGGTATAAAAGCTTTTGGGCGAATAGAGGGGCGAACAACTCTGGGTAGCCACTATAGCGCCAGGCGCCAGTGATAATTTGACATATTGATAAAACTCCAAAGAGTAGAGTTTGGCCAAATCGTGATTGCGGGGATCGGGAAAATCGAGAATCACCAGGTGGTAAAGTTGATGCTCCCTGGAGATAAACTCGAAAGCATCCTGGTTTACTATCTCTACCCGGGGATGGTTCAGGGCATTGAGGTTCATTTTTTTCAACAGGGGGTGGTGTTTGAACATCTCGGTCACCTGGGGATCAATATCAACCAGGGTGATCTGCTCAATATGACGGTATTTTAACAACTCCCGAACCGCCATACCATCGCCGCCACCCATTACCAGGACTTTAGCGACCGTACTCTGATTTGATTGGTTACCGGCATTGAAATCCCGGGTCTTTCCGTTCTTAAGAGGTGCGCCAGGATTAGCAATAATTTTTTGGATTAGAAAAGCGGCCGGGTGCACCAATATCTCATGGTAACGAAACTCATCCTCGGTGGAGAATTGCAGATTTCCGTCAATAAACAAACGGATATCCTCTTCCAGGCCGTATGCATTAGCGGTGCTGGCATCGATAACCTGTATCCGCGGAGTATTTAATATTGTTTGGCCGTTTCTCTCTTTTTTTAGATAGTGGCGGTTGTAAAGGGGATTTCCCTGTTCTTGGTTAGAGGTGATAGTGAGTTCCTGATATAGGCTTCGGTGGTTCCAGATAACCTTGTCCCGAAAATGGAGTTGCCGGGAATAGGTGGTAAAAGAGGGTTCCAAAACCCAGGCCGCTACTAAAATAAAAACTAAAACCATTACCCGGAGGTAGTGCCTTCCTCTCGATTTTCGCCCACCCAACAAATAGATGGCCGTTAAAGCCACCAGGGCATTTATGGCCCCGGAGAGCAAAACCGTTTTGAAGAGTCCCATGATTGGATATAGCCAATAGGGAAAGATGGCAAAACCGATAAAACTTCCCAGATAGTCGGCGGCAAAACAGAAAGAGGTATTGACTTTTAAGCCGACACCCTCCCTGGCGGCAATCCTCATTACCACTGGGATCTCCATACCTATCAAGGTGCCGATGCAGATACTGAATAAAACCAGCATGAAGATAGTGGCAAAGGGAAAAATGGCGGATAACAAATAGATAAGGGGAACACTGGCGGCAGTGAGAATAGAGATAGCCATCTCCAACCAAATAAAATAGTTGATTTTAGCATCTTTAATAAACCTGGTAACTCCTCCGCCCACCCCCATAAAAAACATCATCACCCCCATGGTGATCATCAGGGTGAACAAATACCCTCCCACCAGGGTGGTGGCCAGGCTAAACAGGGAAAGTTCAGCCACAATCCCGCAGAAGCCGCTTAATAAAAGGCAAAAAGGTAAAAGCAGGTTGCTTTTATTTAATTCAATCTTAGGCATTGTTTTAGACCGGGCGGGCTGTTAACTCAAAGCCACCATGGGCCAGGAAAAGAATATCAGGAAATTGATCAGGCCGTCCAAAATTCCCACCGAAGCTATATCCTTTTGGATCAGCAGTTGACGATACGTTACGCCATGAGGCCGGCAGCCTTTTAGGTTAATCAGCCAGATGACCGCCATTTTTATGGGAATAAAGAAAACCATACACAATAAAATGCTCTTTAAAACCATCAGGTCAGTTGAAAAAATACTCATATAATCGGGTAGTTTTTGAACAAACAAGTGGAGAGCATACAGGGCGCCGGCAATAAATCCCAACAGGGAGGCAGCCGCTCCCAGGTTGTTGTCGATAAAAACTTCATCCAGCAAGTTGTTCTTCAACCCCAGCACAATCAAGGTATGAACCAGAATAAACAGGATCCCGATTAGAAGAACACCGGCAGCATTGATAGCGGCGGTTAATGGAAATCCAGTGGTGTTGAGCGGATCTATCTCTATTACGGAAAAAGTTATTACCAGGGTGGTAGAAACAGAAAAAAGGGCGGCAGCAATATTGCCCTGTTTGAATATTTCGTTGTTGTACCTGACCACGTCACCCTGTTTATCAATTCTATCTTTAAAACTCATAGAGTTGGCATTTATCCACCCAAGACCT
>CAZTWC010000129.1:0-9918 GCA_964617105.1 uncultured Myxococcia bacterium | reverse complement strand
GAACACATTACGATTTATAATAGAACTGATATCTTTTTTGGGTTTAGCGGCTTTAGCCGAGTCTGTTTCTGGTGCCACCTGACCGGGCTGGGGCACAGTCCAGAACCGTTGACCTACAAAGTTGTTAACCGTACCAGCTAAAAGATACGAGGCCAGGGATAAGAACATCAGGGTAAAAATCCAGCCGAATTTTTTAAATAAGGCATCCATGGAAATTACTATCCGCCTCCGTTGACAATTAAATGATTTTCAAAAGATACAATATATCACATATTTTTACCGGAAAGTAAATAATTTTTATGAATTAATATCTAATAATCAAAAAGATGTTAGCCTTTTACCGGCCAGTTAAACTTTTTCTATTGACAAAAGTGCTGATAACTATCAAATTTAGAATTATGAATATTCTTTTTGTCTCTTCAGAAGTTGAGCCCTTTAGTAAAAGCGGTGGTTTGGCCGATGTGGCCGGATCTTTGCCTAAGTCTCTCCAGGAGATGGGGATAAAGGTATCGATTTGCACACCTTTTTATAAGGGTATAGATAAAAAGCATTACCATTTACGCAATCTGGGACCTATAGGAAAAGACATTTCTCTGGATGGTCAGAAGATAAGAGCCAGTTTTCTCCAGGGTCGGCTGAATTTGGAAAAAGAAGATTCCGGGTACGAAATTCCGGTATATTTTTTAGATTATCCACCCTATTTTATTCGCGATTTTTATTACGCAGAAGGATCACAGGACTATAGTGACAATCATTTGCGTTTCGCTTATTTTTGCCTGGCGGCACTGGAACTATCCCGGTCGCTGGGGAACCCTTTTGATATTATTCATATCAATGACTGGCAAACCAGTTTGCTCCCCCTTTACCAAAACATATTTTATCCGGACTGTCAGGCCAAAACCCTTTTAACTATCCATAATCTAGCTTTTCAGGGGCTGTTTGATTCTTCTCACCTCAAGGCTTTGAATGTATCGGAACAATACTTTAACATTCGGCAACTGGAATATTACGGTAAAATCAACTTTTTGAAAACCGGTATAGTATTCTCCAATGCCATTACAACTGTAAGTCCTCATTATGCCGAGGAAATTTTATCTGAGGAATATGGCTGCGGATTGCACGGCGTTTTGGCAGAAAAAGCCAATGTGGTAAGCGGAATATTAAATGGAGTTGATTACTCGGTCTGGAATCCGGGTAAAGATAAATTTATTTCCGCCAATTATGATTCCAGCAACCTGAAGGGCAAAAAACGATGCAAGGCCGCTTTGCAGAAGTTGTTTTCGTTACCCAGGAAGGCAGATACGCCGCTCATCGGTGTAATCAGCAGACTGACCCCGCAAAAGGGGTTGGAACTCTTAATTGATTTCACCCAACAGTGGCTGGAGTTGGATTGCCAGTTTATCTTTTTAGGTACTGGTGACAAGAATATTGAAGATCATCTGGAAAAAATCGCCCAGAATAACCGGCATAAGATAGCGGTTAAAATAGGGTTTGAAAATGCCCTGGCCCATAAAATAGAGGCCGGTAGCGATATATTTCTTATGCCTTCCCGGTATGAACCTTGCGGACTGAACCAGATTTATAGCCTAAAATATGGTACCGTGCCTATTGTCAGGAACACCGGCGGTTTGGTCGATACGGTAGATGAGTGGGATGAAGAGAGCAAGTGCGGTACTGGATTTAAATTCTATCCTTACTCTGCCATCAGAATGATCGCCACTATCAAAAAAGCCCTATCGATCTATCAAGATAAAAAGAGTTGGCAGAAAATAATGTTGGCAGGGATGAAAAAAGACTTTTCCTGGGGCAAATCAGCCAAAGAATACAACAACTTATATCAAAGTCTGATTTAGAACCTGCAACGTCCCTAAAGGGATCACCGTTGGGGTCAGTTAGTCAAGATGCAGTCACATTCTTGGCCTATTGGCTTTTTTCTGGGGTAAGATTAAAACAACCCAGCATCGAAAGGGAGATTGCCAGGGGAACCAGCAGGATCTCTTCCACCACTCCGCCCATATAAAAGACCAGCAATACCAGAGCCATGAATATACTCATCAGGCCATTTACCTCTTTCAGTCCCAGTTTGCCTAAATCCCAACCCCTTTTGGGGTTATTTTGGTAATATTCCGGAAGGAATTCGTTGCAGTGTTTGCATTTGATGGCCTCAACCTGGATGGTTTCAGCACACAGAGGACATTTTTTAGTTGTGCTATAATCTTTCATGTGCCCCATTTTATTAGTCTTTGAAAGGATGTCAAATTTTTGATCTATTTTATTGGTTTGCACAACCTGGGTTTGACTTTTTACTTTGAACAATTTTGTGTCTCCAGGCATATTCTCAACCAGCGGCTAGTTCCCCGGTGGCTGCAGAGGGGAGAAAAAGATGCAGCAAAAAAACATTGGATACTCGATTCAGGCGCTTATACTGAACTTAATAAATACGGTCAATGGCAAATAACTCCCCAGGAGTATGCCAAAGTAGTAAATCTTTGGCAGCCCTCCTTCTTCATCACCATGGATTATCCCTGTACCCAGGCGGTGGCTAAAAAAACTGGCTTCTCAATAAAAAAACTGCAACGATTATCTCTGGAAAACAGCCTTGAACTCAAGTTGCGCTATAGCGGCAAGAGTAAATTGGTACCGGTTTTACAGGGGATAAGTGCTGACCACTATCTTTTTCACCTGGAGTCATATCTAAAGGCAGGATTTGCCGGGGATGCTCTTTATGCTGTTGGTTCATTGAGTAACAGGCAGAGAAAGGTGGCGATGGTAGAAAAAATATTAAAAGCGATAAAAAAGATGGTGCCGGCCATTAAATTACACGGCCTGGGGTTGAAAATAACCTCTTTGAGAAGTCCTGCTGTCAGTCGCTCACTTTACGCTGCCGATTCTATGGCCTGGTCTTTTGAAGGCCGTCGCCGGATATCAGATAAACTGTGCTCCAAAGATTGTCTTACTCCGGGAAAAAACAATTGCCGCAATTGCCGCCGCTATGCTCGATATTGGCTGGAAAAACTGATGAGCCAAAATAGTGATATTCTCTAATCCTGGTCATAAATTTCTAATCCCAACAGGGTGATATCATCGGAAAAGGGACAGTTGCCCTTGAAGCGGTCCACCTCCGTCATAACCGCCTGGATTTTCTCCTTCACCCCTTTGATTTTAGTATCCTGCAAAATTTTGAACAGCCGCTCTTCACCGAAAAATTGATCATCCGGAGATTTGGTTTCTGTCACCCCGTCACTGTATAGAAATACTATATCGCCGGGGGATAACTGGATGGTTTGCTCCTGATACTCGGTCATAGAAATAGCGCCGATGGCCGGGTTGTTATCTTCCAGAAAAATGAGGTCTTCTTTTAGGGATTTAATCACCGGAACTATAGGCGCTCCAGCCCGCACATAATGGAATAGATTGCTTTTGCTATCCAGAATTCCATAAAAAGCGGTGGCAAAATCAAAGGTGGTGATACTCTGCTTGAATTGCTGGTTGATCCTGGTCATCAACTGTGCCGGACTTACAAGTTGAGAGTAGTGTTCTCTGAATATTTGCCTGAGGATATTGCCAATATAGGTAGCGGCAAAACCATGACCGGAAACATCGGCGGTAAATATTGCCACCAGGTCTTGATTTATGGTGAGCACCTCGTAAAAGTCTCCGCCCAAATAGGGCATGGGCTTAAACCGGGCTTCTACCTTGGCTCCAGGCAGGTTGGAGATTTGTCGGGGAAAGAGAGAGAGATGAATCTGCATGGCGGCTTCTAACTCTTCTGAGAGGAGATCGTTAAGATAGGTCAATTCCCGATTTTTTTCCTCCAATTGCCGCTGCAGTTTTATAATTCGGGCGCCAGCATTTATCTTGGCCATTAACTCCCGGTTGTCAAAGGGCTTTACAAGATAGTCGTCTGCGCCGGTTTCAATCCCTTTTATCCTGTCCTCCAGGTCTTTCAGGGTGGAAAGAAAGATAAAAAACACACTGCCTTCTTTTGGATCTCCTTTGATATGTTCGCACATCTCGATACCATTCATCTCGGGCATCATAATATCGGAAAGGATCAGGTCGTATTCTCCCTGCCGGTATTTCTCCAGACCTTTACTGCCGTTTTCCGCTGCGTCCACATCATAGCCATGCTGTTCCAGTAGGTGAGTCAGCAAAAACCTCAGCGAGCGTGAGTCTTCCACCACCAATATTTTTACCTTTTCCCGTTTAAATAAGTCTGCCACTTTTACTCCCTTCTTTTCATTCTTGAAAACTTAGCCGTTTTCAGACAGATTTGCAATAACTTTCCCTTGACTTCACTGTAGATAGTGGATAGGTTCATTTTTTTTCTAATGGCATTTATAAGATAAATTCAATTTTTCAGTAATGGCTGAGCAAGAGGTAATTTATGCCTAGAGACCTGATCATTATTGTTTTTCTTCTCCTTCTTCTTACGGCAAATTTGGGTTGGAGCCAGACTTTGAAGCGTCAGGAACTCTCCCGGCCTTATATGGGAACTATTTTTCAGATTATTGCCCTGGGTAAAGGGGAAAAACAGGTGGCTGACGCCATTGAGGCTGCTTTCCAAGAAATTGAACGGCTTCAGAATCTGCTCAGTTTATATAAAAAAAATAGCCGGTTGAATCAGGTAAATCAGCAGGCTCATCTCGGCCCGGTTAAAGTGGAGGCTGAGTTGTTTGATTTGCTCTTGGAGGCCAAGAGAATATCGCAACTGACTGAAGGGGCTTTTGATATAACCATCGCCGGTTTGGGGAAAATTTGGAAATTCAACCGCTCAGGATTCACTCCCCCTTCTGACCTTTTATTGGCCCAAAGATTGCCTTTAGTTGATTATCGGAAAATGCTCCTGAACTCTACTCATAAAAGTGTTTCTCTGCAGAAAAAGGGGATGAAACTGGACCTGGGAGGTATAGCCAAGGGATATGCCCTGGACAGAGCAGTGGCCATGCTCAAAAAGCATGGTATTGCCCATGGCCTGGTTTATGGCGGCGGTGACATAAAACTGTTTGGTAACCGTGATGGCAAACCCAAAGGTACACCCTGGCGAGTGGGGGTTCAGCATCCTCGTGAATCGGGAAAAATACTGGCCAAAATTGCTATTACCGATACAGCGGTGGTAACTTCCGGTGATTACGAAAGGTTTGCCATAAAGGGAGGGGAACGTTACCATCATCTTATCGATCCCAAAGAGGGGCGGCCGGGTAGAAAGGCGATTAGCGCCACCGTAGTTGGCCCCAACGCCATGCGTGCCGATGGTTTGGCCACCGGTGTTTTTATTATGGGAACTGAGGGGATAAAACTCCTGGAGAGTTTGCCGGAGGTTGAGGGACTTATAGTTAATAGTGAAGGAAAAGTATTTTATACCACAGGAATGAGAAAGATCACCACTCTATTACGCCCTATACATTTATATAAAAATAGAGTAAAATGAAAAATTATGTTGGTGTAGCAAATCCTTATTATAGTGCTTAAAATTACGGACAAATAAAATCAAGAAGGAAAAAATGAAGAAATTTACTTTGATGCTTAGTTTGATTTTCACCATTACGATGATCAGCAATTTGGTTATGGCAGGAGATTCCTGGGAAGGTCACTATGAGAACGGTCAAGTATTTTATGGCCGTGATGCCAATAATGAGGACTTCTTTGGTATTGAGATAGAGATCAATCCCATGAAAAACGCATCTAAGAAAATGGTTGACAAAATGTTGGATGACGCTTTTAACAAGCAGGGATTTTCGGATCAGGAGAAAAAAGAGATCAGAGATGCTTTGCGGGACAGCATGAAGGAGATGGATGTTGAGAAAGTACAAAACATGGATTACGATGATGTGGTAAATGAAGTCCCACCTGAATTTCAGGACTCCTTTAAAAAAAATATGCCCCCGGAGGAGTTTGAAAAACTGCAAAAAGTTTTGCCTATCGCGGCCAAAGCCTTAAAAGAGGAAGATGACGCCATACTTTTTTCAATTGTTCCCAAGGCGGAGATGCGTTTTCCCTCTATTTATAAGCCGCTCAGTTTCAATTTGGAGATCCCTATGGCAGGTTTTAACCGAGGGGAAATTTCTGAATTTTATCTGGGCAACGTGGGCCTGGGACTCAAACATTTTACCTATTTAGGTTCTACAATCCCCATCGCCCTGGTGTTTGGAATTGACACTTATCTCCCCACTGGCAAGGAAAAAGCCTCCAAAGTGTCTAATAACAATCCTTTGCAGGCTACCAGGTTTACCTATGGCATGGCCAGTATTATTCCTTATGTTTCCACGGGCATCGACCTGGAGTTTATTTTGGTGCAGGCTCACCTGGATTACATGATGTTAAACCAAACCAAAGAAGGTACCTCCTCCAAGGCGGTTCGCTACGGTGCCTCGGTAATTCTCTCTCCCCTGGATTTGATTAACCTGGTGGCTGAAGCCGAAGGTATAAAAGGGCTGGGAGATGAATCCAAGCACCTGACCAGCCTCAATGTAGCCGCTGGTATTTTATTTGATCTGTGGATTTTAAAAGCCGGTTTGGTAGTGAGAACACCGGTGGTCAAACCGGAGCAATCTCTGCTCTCAGAGATGGATGAAAACACTGCAGTCCAGGGCGCTACAGTAGATCCTAGTAATGTCAATATAATGATTACCACTGCCCTGGCCTGGTAAGAATGGGGGTTAGATTTTTAAAAATAGGTATATGAGGTAATATGTGATGAAAATTGACACTACTGTTCTGCTGGCTGCCGGTCAGAGCACTCGTATGCGCTCCCATAAAGCCAAAGTTCTACACCAGGTCTGCGGCCGGCCGTTAATCTACTATCCTATTCGTATTGCCCTGGAAATAAGCCGGCAAGTTATAGTGGTGGTAGGACACCAGGCAGACGAGGTTAAGGCGGAAGTAAGCCGTATTTTTCCCCGAGAAAATATCCTTTTTGTGCAGCAAAGGGAACAGTTGGGCACTGCCCATGCGGTAAAAGAGGTGTTTGATAACTCCTCTTTGGAGTTACATGGCCAGGTTTTACTTCTCTATGGCGATGTGCCCCTTTTCGCCCCTCAATTTGTTGAGGCTATGCAGGATAAAATCGACTCGGCCGGCAATTTGAATTCCCTGCTCATGGTAACTATCAGCAAAGAGAATCCCTATAGTTACGGCAGGATAGTTCGGGATCGGGCCGGTCTTATTAAGGAGATTGTGGAGGAGAGTGAACTTACCAAAGAACAGAAAAAGATCAAGGAGGTCAATCCGGGGATCTATCTGGTAAAGGATAGTGTTCTGCGGGAATTATTACCAAAGATATCCAACCAGAACAGTAAAGGAGAATATTATCTTACCGATTTAATTAAGTTATATCGTCAAGCCGGGGGTAAGGTGAAGGGGATAGAAGAGAAAAGTGAGGGGAGTTTGATGCTGGGTATAAATACCCGGGCGGAGTTGGCCCAGGTGGCGGCCCTGCTGAGAGAAAGGATCAACCAGGTCCATTTGGAGGCTGGAGTGACCATGGTGGACCCGGCTTCTACCTATATTGATCAGCAGGTGAAAATAGGTAAAGATACGGTTATTTATCCCAATGTTCATCTTCGAGGTAATACCACTATTGGAGAAAATTGCCGCCTTGATACCGGCGTGGTGATTATGGACAGCCAGGTGGCGGATCACGTCCAGGTGAAACCCTATGTGGTGATTGATTCATCTAAGGTTGGCAAAGAGGTCAAACTAGGGCCTTTCAGCCATTTGAGACCGGCTAGCAATCTGGCGGAACGGGTGCATGTGGGTAATTTTGTAGAAACCAAGAAAACCTCTATCGGGCTCGGCAGTAAAGCCAACCATCTATCCTACCTGGGTGATGCCTTCATCGGGGAAGGGGTAAATGTGGGCGCTGGCACCATAACCTGTAATTATGACGGGGTTAATAAACATCCTACTACTATTGATGACGGAGTGTTTATTGGCAGTGGTACTCAACTGGTGGCTCCGGTACACTTGAAAAAGAATGCTTACGTTGCTGCCGGCGCTACCGTGACCCATGAAGTTCCTTCGGGAGCACTGGCCATAAGTCGTTGCCGCCAAAAAAATATCGAGGGGTATGTGGAGAAAAGAAAACAAACATTGTCCAGAGAGCAGGAATAGAGATTATGTGTGGTATTGTAGGTTATCTGGGCTCGGAAAATGCAGTGCCCTTTTTGCTGGATGGCTTAAAGAAGTTGGAATACCGGGGATATGATTCTGCTGGAGTGGGAATTATAGACCAGAAGGGTCAGTTGGTCACTCTTCAGCGGGCGGGAAAACTGAATAACCTGGAAAGAGCGCTTTGGAATGACCCCATAATCGGCAATATCGGCATTGGTCACACCCGTTGGGCTACCCATGGACTTCCTACCGAAAAAAACGCCCATCCGCAAAGTTATGGCAGTGTAGCCCTGGTTCATAACGGTATAATTGAAAATTATTTGGAACTAAAGAAGCAGTTGATTTCGCAGGGGATAAATTTCATCTCTGATACTGACACTGAAGTTATCGCTGTGCTGGTGGAAATTGAATTAGAAAAGGGTAAGAACCTGAAAGAGGCGGTTTTAAAAGCGGCTAAAAAACTGGTTGGTTCTTTTGCCCTGGGAGTTATCTCCAGCCGTTTTCCTGACCGGATGATAGCCATTAAAAACGCTTCACCCCTGGTGATTGGCCTGGCTCAAGGCTATAATCTCCTGGCCTCTGACATTCCGGCGCTGTTGCAATACACCCGGGAGGTTATTTTCATGGATGAGGGGGAGATCGCCGAGATCACCTCCGAGAGGGTGGGGATTTTTGACTTTCAGGGGCGGGTGAAAGAGAAAATATCCCGGCATATCTCCTGGACTCCGGAGATGGCAGAAAAGGGCGGATTCAAGCATTTCATGCTAAAGGAGATCTTTGAACAACCCCGTGCTATTCAGGATACCATCCAGGGAAGGATGACGGGCAGCCGCCATTTTGAATCTGCGCTAATTGAAAATTTGCCCGCCCTGGAAGAGTTAAAAAAGATTAGGCGGATTACTTTGGCCGCCTGCGGCACCTCTTTTCATGCTGGCATGATCGGCAAATATTATTTTGAGCATTTTCTTCGTCTTCCGGCTGAAGTGGATTTGGCCAGTGAATTTATTTACCGCCACCCTCTTATTGGTAATGATACTCTGTTTATTGTCATCAGCCAGTCGGGTGAAACTGCTGACACTCTGGCTGCCCTGCGGCTAGCCCGAAAGGCTGGAGCCACAGTTTTATCTATTTGTAATGTCATGGACTCCAGTATTGCCCGGGAATCCGACTACTGCTTCTTAACCTTTGCCGGGCCCGAGATCGGGGTGGCTTCGACCAAAGCCTTTACAACCCAATTGGCCGGCCTGTTGATGATCGCTGCCTGTTTAGGTGATATTTTGGGCAGTGTTTCTGTCCAAAAAAATTATGCGCCGCTGGAAAACTTACGGGAGATCCCATTAAAAATGGAGCGGCAACTGGAAGAAGCTTCGATAATAAAAGAGATCTCCCGGCAATTAACCAATACCCATTCATCTCTTTATTTGGGTAGAGGACTTAATTATCCCATTGCCCTGGAAGGCGCGTTAAAACTAAAGGAAATATCTTATATCCATGCCGAGGGATATGCGGCTGGAGAGATGAAACACGGACCCATCGCCCTGATTGACGAAAAAATGCCGGTGGTGATCATTGCTCCCAAAGACGATATCTACAGCAAAATTATCAGTAATATGCAGGAAGTTAAAGCCCGAAAAGGAATAGTTATCGCATTGACCGATGAGGGTAACAGTGAGGTGGAGGCTCTGGCCGACTTTTCGATATTTATCCCCAAAACTCATCCTCTGTTGTGGCCCTTTGTAACTATAATTCCCCTGCAACTTTTAGCCTATTATATTTCCGATTTCAAAGGCACTGATATAGACCAGC
>CAZTWC010000128.1:5713-9922 GCA_964617105.1 uncultured Myxococcia bacterium | reverse complement strand
CAGGATAATGATTTTGTGGTTGCTCTATTTTTCTTCACCTGGTATTTAGCCATAAACTTGATAGTGGTTTACATGATAGTCTATCTTAACCATACCGAAGACAAGCAACAACGAAATATACTCCGGCTGCAAGAAAAACTGGGCGACAAGGCGGTATTAGAGGAGCGTACCAGACTTGCCAGAGAGATCCACGATGGATTAGGTGCTTCTTTGAGTTCTTTGATAATTCAATCTGAATATATCATCAATTTAAATCAAGATATTAAACTGAAAGAGGAGTTGGTGGAATTAAAAAGCACTGCCGAAGAGAGTATCGAAGAATTGCGGCGCAGCCTGCAGATGATGAGAGATCAATTCGACCTTATCCCAGCGCTGCAAGATTATTGTAATACCTTTCAAGTTCGTACTAAAATAGATATCGCCATGGAGGCAGAGGGGAAGCCCTGGAACCTGGCAGCAGAGGTACAACTCTGTATTTTCAGGATTCTCCAGGAGAGTCTGACCAATATCAACAAGCACGCCAAGGCAAATAAAATAAATATCACCCTTTTTTTTGGCCCATCCAGGATGATCCTTTCTATTCGCGACAATGGCCGAGGCTTTGAGCAAAACGTAAAAATGCAACACCACTATGGATTAATAACCATGGGAGAAAGAGCCCGCAAAGTGGACGGCGAATTAAAAATAAAAAGTATCCCTCAGGAGGGAACTACCATAATCTTTTCTCTTGAAAAAGGAAGTCCAAAATGGCCAAAACTAAAATAATTATCGTTGAAGATCAACCCAAAATCTTAAAAAATCAGATGAAAATCCTCAGTACCTTTAAGCAAATCGATATTTTAGGTACAGCCATGAATGGTAAAAACGGAGTAGCGTTGGCTTTAAAAGAACAACCTGATGTGGTGCTGCTAGACCTGGGGCTGCCGGACATTGACGGTATTGAGGTAACCAAACAGATAAAAGAGAAACAGGCCAATATAGAGATATTAATCTTCACCATTTTCGAGGAGGAAGACAAGGTTGTCAAAGCTATAAAAGCGGGTGCCTGCGGCTACCTGCTAAAGGGCACCCCGGCGGATAAAATCGTTGATGCCATCGAAGATGTGCACAGCGGCGGCAGCGTAATCCAGCCCAGCCTGGCTAGAAACCTGCTTAAAGTTTTTATTAAAGATGAAGATAAAACCAGCACTGATGCAATCTCTTCAGCGCCGGATGATTACTATGACTTGACTCCCAGAGAAGTTGAGATACTACAAATTGTAGCCAAGGGGCTGTCAAATAACGAAACTGCCTCGGTGTTGGGGATAAGCAAAGCCACCATCCGCACTCACCTGGAGCATATTTACCAGAAGTTAGACGTTACCAATCGGGTTGAAGCGGTAACCACCGGGATTAGGGGAGGTATAATAGATCTATGAATGGAGCGGGAAACCGGATTCGAACCGGCGACCCCAACCTTGGCAAGGTTGTGCTCTACCAGCTGAGCTATTCCCGCCCAAAATCGAAAAAACAACTTACCCTTTTGCAGCCAAGATGTCAAGCATATTTTTTCGATTACAGTTTTGGAGATCTACCTAAAATCAAGCGGACGGAAAAATTTTCGGGTCGTATAACTTAGAACTTAAAAAGGCTTATATATGAATTTAGATAATCTCAATATATTGGGTATCGATATCGGTTCTATCTCTATAAGTATTGCGGAATTGAATCATGAAAAACGGATCTTAAACAACGCCTATACTTTCCATCGCGGTGAAATCCGCAAGAACCTGATAAAATTATTAACCAATTTTAATCTCCAGCGAATTGGATATGTGGCGACAACTTCCTCATCACCAGCCATATTCAAGCAGGCTATGCAATACGACTCCAAGGTGTCGCTGATAAGTGCCGCCAAAAACCTGCACCAAAAAGTTGGTTCTATTATAGCAGTAGGCGGAGAAAAATTCGGACTGATCTCCTTTGATGAAAGCGGCGATTATCTCAGTTATAAATCCAACACCTCTTGCGCTGCCGGTACCGGGGGATTTTTAGACCAACAGGCCAACCGTCTAAACCTGGAAGGAATCAGACAATTTTGCCAAATAGCCGCTAAAAACCAGGGTGATATCCCCCAAATCGCCTCCCGCTGTGCCGTATTTGCCAAAACCGACCTGATCCACGCCCAACAAGAGGGCTATACCCTGGAAGAGATCTGCGATGGGCTCTCATTTGGACTGGCTAAAAATATCGTTGATACTCTATCTGGCAAGGGAAGTATCAACTCCCCATTACTGTTTGCCGGTGGAGTATCAAAAAATCTGGTGGTGTTAAAACATATCGCCAAACTCCTTAACACCGAAATAACCGTTTCCCCTTATTCTCATCTATATGGCGCCATTGGCGCCGCTATAAACCTGATGGATGAAAAAACCGATCAACTTCCTCAGCCACTGTCTTTGACCTGTCCTGACGACCTGCTCATAATCCAAAAAGAAAAAAGATCTTACCATTTTCTGCCGCTGAAGTTAACCCTCTCCCAATACCCAGAATTTAACAGTTTTGGCTCTTACCAGTTCAACTACCAGGCAATGCCATCTGCTGCCTCCGTAGAGGTGGATATTTATCACCCCCTGGAGGAGAGGAAGAAAATAAAGATTTTACTGGGCTTAGATATAGGTTCCACCAGCACTAAAGCCATTATCATCGACAAAAACAAGCAGGTATTGGCCGGCTTTTACACCAAAACCGCCGGACAGCCTATAGAAGCGCTCCAAAGTATCTTCGCAGCTCTGGATGAAATTATCTCAAAAAACAATATCTCCCTGGAGATCCTGGCGGTTGGTACCACTGGATCGGGTAGAAAGTTTATCGGCCAAATTGTGGGTGCCGACCTTGCCCTGGATGAAATTACTGCCCATGCCCGGGCAGCCTTTGAACTAGACCCGGAAGTTGACACCATTATCGAAATAGGAGGCCAGGATTCAAAATTTACCAACCTTAAAAACGGGGCGGTTACTTTTTCGGTTATGAACAATGTCTGTGCCGCCGGCACCGGCAGTTTTATTGAAGAGATGGCAAAAAAAATGAACTGCCCCCTGGAAGATTACTCCGCCAAAGCAGAAAACTCCCGTGCTCCTCTGGCTAGCGACCGCTGCACCGTTTTTATGGAGCGGGACCTCAACCATTATCTCAACAAGGGATACTCCTCCAATGAGGTGTTGGCCTCGGTTCTCCATTCAGTGCGGGAAAACTATTTGACCAAAGTGGCCACTGAAAACAGTATTGGTGAAAAAATATTTTTCCAAGGCGCCACCGCCAAAAATAAAGCCCTGGTATCCGCCTTTGAACAGAGGCTGGAAAAACCGATTATGGTATCCAAATACTGTCACCTGACCGGTGCGCTTGGTGTGGCCCTGGATCTCTCCGATAAACCACAATTGGCCGGCAGCCGGTTTAAGGGGATAGACCTTTATAAACAAAATATTCCGGTGAAGACGGAAGTCTGCCAATTGTGTGCTAATCACTGTAAACTTAAGATCGCCAATGTAGGTAATGAAAAGGTGGCTTTTGGCTTCTTGTGTGGAAAAGATTACCAAGACAAAAAACGGATAGAGAAAAGTAAAGGATTTGATCTGCTAAAAGAACGAAAAAATGCCTTCAAATTCCAACCATCTCAACATTTTCATGAGGATCTGATCATTGGATTGCCCCCGGCCCTGCACCTGTTTGAAGATCTCCCCTTTTGGCAGCATTTCTTCGACTCTTTGTCTATAAAAACCCTATCCAGCCAAAAATACAAACATGCGATAAAAGAGGGAACACGGCTGGCCGGTGCTGAATTCTGTGCACCCATGGCGGCACTACACGGTCACCTGAACTATTTGGCCGATAAGGTGGATTATATCTTCCTGCCCGATTACCTGGAGGTAAAACAACAGCAAAAAGAGATCAGAAGACAATACTGTTATTACACCCAGTATGCTGCCGCTGTAGTTGGATCGGTAAAAGATATATCAAACAAAATCAAACTCTTAAATCCCTTGATACGCTCATCTCAAGGTATTTTTAGCACTAAATATCAACTGTATAAAATGTTAAAAACCATCAGTCAAATAAATATCAGCCTGGTGCAAGTATCATCAGCCTATGACAAGGCGGTAGAGCATTTTAAGCAAGCCCGGCAACAGATGCAAATGGTGTATAAACGGGAGTTAAATAAGTCGGATG
>CAZTWC010000128.1:0-5655 GCA_964617105.1 uncultured Myxococcia bacterium | reverse complement strand
CCCCTATACCATCCTCTCCCCATTAATGAACAACTCCATACCCGATATTTTTGTTCGGCAGGGGATAAAACCTTTCAGTCAGGAGATGCTTTCTTCAAACCACCAGGATATAAAGGTAGCAGAACAAATTTTAAAGGCCCTGCACTGGAACTATGGCGCTCAAATCCTGGAAGCGGCTGAAGTTGTTGCCCATACTCCTGGGGTGTACCCGGTGTTGATAACCTCTTTCAAATGCACCCCGGACTCATATATAATCGAATATTTTAAAACTCTTCTCCAGGCCTACAAAAAACCCTACCTTATCCTGCAACTGGACGAACACGACTCCAGCGTGGGATACGAAACCCGGATCGAAGCAGCCATAAGATCATTTCGCAATCACCACCAAATCAATCGGGGTAAACCTCTTACCAGTGACTATGTTATTAACTCCCAATCGATAAAGGCCGTAGAAGGTCTAGAAGGAAAAACTCTTTTCCTGCCTAATTGGGACCGGTTGGTGGGCAAACTGATGGAAGCGATATTGCGAAAGGAAAAAGTAGATGCCCGGCTTTTGGAAGAAACCGAAGAAACCATTCAGAGAAGTCTGCGCTTAAATACCGGCCAGTGCCTGCCCCTTACCGCTATAGTTCAAGGCACCATCGACTATATTAATAAAAACAACATCAAACCTGAAAACGCGGCAGTATGGTGTGTAAAATCGCAAATCTCCTGCAGCCTGGGCATATTTCCTTTTTACATTAAGAAAATTTTGGACTCTTATGGGCAGGGTATGGAAAAAGTTTCAGTATATCAAGGGGAAATCACCTTTTTGGACTTTTCTCTAAAAACCTCTATGAGCATCTATTTGGGCTATATGTTCGCCGGGATGTTAAAACGGATGGGCTGCAAAATCAGACCCTACGAAAAGGTCAAAGGTACCACTGATGCAGTAATTGAACGTTCGCTAAAACTATTTTACCAGATGTTTTTACATCATGTTATGCCTCAGGAAGAAATAGTGGAACAGGTGGTGGAGATGTTCAAATCTATCCCGGTTTTCGAAGAGAAAAAGGTCAAAGTGGCGATTTTTGGCGATCTCTATTCCCGCGACAACTGTACTTTGAACCAAGACCTGATTAAAACCATCGAAGAAAATGGCGGTGAAGTGATCACCACCGCCTATACTGATTACGTAAAAATTATTGGTGAACCATATATAAAAAAGTGGTTCAGTGAAGGTCTTTACCGGCATGCAGCCATGGCTCAATTGATGTTCCTGTTGATGCCTAGACTGGAAAAACGGTATTACAATTACTTCAACCAGATTCTCCAGGAACCTGATTACGATTACTCCATACCCTATGAGGAGATCTTAGCCAAACTGAATGTCAAATTAAATCACACCGGTGAATCTATGGAAAATATCCTCAAAATCTTTGTGTTAAAGCAACATTATCCCGATTTGGCCCTGTTTGTTCAAGCAAACCCATCTTTTTGCTGCCCATCATTAGTTACCGAAGCCATGTCAAAGAGAATCGAGGAGTTAGCGGGAATTCCCATAGTAACAATAGAGTATGACGGTACCGGTGGTATAAAAAATGATGCCATCATTCCCTATTTGAAATTCCCGAGAAAATCAATTTAAATATCTGTTGACACTTGACATGACACTAGTTGATTTTTTCTTTAAGGCTATCAATAGAATCGCTGATCTCTTCCCCTTTTTTCTCCAATTCTTTAATAGCGCTGTACACATTGGTGCCATCGGCTAAGGAGATGTTGTTGATTTCGGAAAAGCAATTGTCAAGATTATCTATTACCCCTTTGTAGGTTTTGCATATCTCTGTCTGCCTGGTAGTACTGGTTGAAAGTTTTTTCACCACCTTGTTGGTACTGTTCAATACGCCGAAGATACTATCTTCTTTGTTGAAGCCTTCTTTAATCAACTGTTTGGCCTTACTGACAATGGTGGTCACCTTACCGGCATTATCCTTTACCTTATCCCCTTCCTTTGATTGTTCGATAATAGACTGTTTGATTTTCTTGGTCATTTTTTTAGAATTAATAGAGGCGCGGTAGATATCGGTCAGGGCGTCCGATGCTTTGTCTGAATAGGAGACTCCGCTATTAACCCGCTTGATATCTTCTTGCAGTGCTCCTAATATTATTTTGGCTTCCCGCTGCAGCGATTTAATCAAGGCTTCGATATTTTTGGTGGATCGGATGGTATTTTCAGAGAGGTTGGTCATCTCGTCTGCCACCACCGAAAATCCGCGTCCATGCACACCTGCCTGAGCAGCCATAATTTTGGCATTTAAAGCCAGCAATTTGGTTTTATCGGAAATATTTTCGATCACGTTGACAATTTCTCCGATTTCAATCGATTTTTGGTTAAGAGTCTTAATAATTTCAGCAGAACCAGCCAACCCTTGTTTTATCTGGTGAATATGCTCGGCGGTTTGTAAAAACAGGTTACGCCCGGTTTTAACCAACTCAATGGTTTCATTAGTGTAGTCTACAAAACCACTGATATCGTTATCCACTTTCTTAATGGACTGTAAAATATCATTAACCGCAGAATAGGTTTTATCCGATTCTTTTGATATTATTTCAACATTATCAATCACGTCACCTACAAAACTGTTGTGTTCCTGAACAAATTCATCAATTTGGATTGAACAGGTGGACATTTCATTAATATTTCTCTTAATGTTACTGGACAGTGAGTTCAATTCAATTAAAAATTGTTGTTCAGTCAGCCCTTCACTGGATATTTTATGCTGCAAAGATGAACTTCTTCCCTGGACAGATTGGATATTTCCCAGGATTATTTCTTGGTCCTCTACATATTTCTTAACGGTTTTGATTCTAGCAGCAAACTCTTTATTGTGGGATAGAAGGCCTCCGATAATTTTGGGAAAATTGTCAGCCGAATGCCGCAGTTGGGCCAATTGTTTATTCATTGATACTTTTCGATCTTCAAATTGCTGCCAACTATCGGCTATGGTTTCCTGGGCATTTTGAATAATAACCTTGGAATGGTAATTTAGTATAAGATAAAGTGGTACCAACAGTACTGCAATACCAATTACCAGGCCGATTACCCCCCAGGTATTAAACACAGAATACTGAAGTAAAACTGTTGTTAAACCCCACAGCAAAACAGCCAGAAGGCTTCGGTTATTTTTTGATAAAATTGAATCAGTATCAGAGTCGGTTCCCATATTTTCGTCACCTAAATTGTTTTGCAGTTGAGATTGATTGTTGTTTTGATCAGCCATTTAATTGCCCCATGGTTATTATTTTATAAAATTATCATATAAAATCAACCTTTTTAGGTCAAATTTTCTTGTCTAAAAGCGGCGCCATCTTTCTCATTTGCTCCATCATGGAGGCAAACCTTTGTGGAGTAATTGATTGCGCCCCATCGGAGAGCGCCTCTAAAGGATTGTTGTGAACCTCAACCATAATGCCATCAGCCCCAACAGCCAGGGCTGCCCGACATAGAGGAGGTACCCCGTACCAAAGACCGAGACCATGAGAAGGATCCACGATTACTGGTAAATGAGAAAGTTTTTTCAGGACTGTAACCGCCCCCAAATCCAGGGTGTTCCTGGTAATGGTTTCAAAGGTTCTTATTCCTCGCTCACAATAAATTATCCGGTAGTTTCCATTGGATACTATATACTCCGCCGCCATCAATAACTCATTTATGGTAGAAGACATGCCTCTTTTTAACAGAACCGGTTTATCAACCTTTCCCACCGCTTCCAGCAGGGTGAAGTTCTGCATATTACGCGCCCCCACCTGGAGAACATCGGCATATTCCGCTACCAGATCCAAGGTTTGCACATCTTTTACTTCGGTTATTATTCTAAGTCCGGTTTCTTCCCGGGCTTTCTTTAAGATCTCCAGACCCTGTTTCCGCATCCCCTGGAAACTGTATGGCGAAGTCCGGGGTTTGTATGCTCCCCCCCGTAAAAAAGTAGCACCCGCTTTTTTAACTTCCCGGGCCACAGACAACAACGATTCTTCACCTTCCACTGCACAAGGACCGGCAATTACGGTAAAATTTTCGCCTCCAATAGCACAGTCGGAATCAACCTTAACTACAGTGTCGTCTCTTTTTACTTCCCGACTGACCAGTTTGTAGGGTTTACTTACCGGAATTGCCTCTGCAACCCCGTCCATCATCAAAAAAACATGCGGCTCCATTGCACTGGGATTATGGGTTATTCCAATAGAAACACGGGTGCCGCCAGGAATAATATTGGCCTTCCAGCCGCGTGCCTCAATTACCTCAACCACCCTATCCACTTGTGGTTGTGATGCATCTCTATCCATCACAATAAGCATACGCTCTATCTCCTAAATTCCCTATTTATGGACGACGAGAGTGGTGCAGATACTAGGCGCCCAAAACTATTTAACCGCAGGCGTATGTTTTATACGTCGAGGATTAAATAGTTTTGGGCAACAACGTAGATGCGCCGCTATCGTCGTCCATACCTATTTCTTTTTCAACTCTTTATCTACCGCCGCACTAAACACATTGATGGGTACGGCCCCTTCAATGACATTGCCATTTACAAAAAAAGTGGGAGTTCCATCGGCACCTACCCGGCTGGCCTCTTTTTGATCTGCTCTCACCATCCCTTTGATCTGTTCATTATCTAAATCTTTTTTAAATTTATTGATGTCCAGTTTTAATTCCTGGGCGATTTTGATAAATAAGTCGGGGTTTAAACTCTTGTAATTTTCAAACAGTTTATCGTGATATGCCCAAAATTTGCCCTGGCGATGGGCCGCCATGGAGGCTACCGCAGCAGGAAAAGCCTGCTTGTGAAAGGAGAGGGGCTGATGTTTGAAAACCAACTTAATTTTGCCCTGGTATTTCTTAACTAATTCATCCATGGTATCGTGACCACGTTTACAGAAGGGACATTGAAAATCACTGAATTCAACCACGGTGACCGGAGCGTCTTTAGGGCCTAAGACGGGAGAATGGGCGATCCCTATTTTCACCGCGGATAACTCCTCGGCCCGCTTGACTATCTCGGGGTAAAGGTCTTCCAGTTTTACTCCCTCTTTCAGCAACTTATCGGCTTTCTCAAGCTCACTGTCTATTACTCTTTTAAAATTGGGGAATGGTTGAGCGCCTCTGACCACCATGCCGTTTACAAAAAAGGTGGGGGTTCCCCGGGCTCCGATTTGAGCTGCCTGCTGTTGGTCCCTTTTAATCAGTGCCTGGTATTTGGCGTCATTGTTAGTCAAATCCTTTTTGAATTTGTCCACGTTTAGCCCAACCTCTCCGGCTATACGGATAAAAGTTTCCTGGTTGAGTTGCTTGCTGTTTTCGAACAATTTGTAATGAAAGGGCCAAAATTTACCCTGTTCTTGAGCAGCCAAAACTGCCTTGGCTGCAGGTAAAGCCTTAGGATGAAAATGGAGAGGATTGTTTTTGAAAACCACTTTTACCTTGTCTTGGTAGGCTTCAATAACCTGTTTCATAATATTGGCGCCCCGGGAACAATATGGGCATTCAAAGTCGGAAAACTCCACTATGGTTACCTTGGCATGTTTTGGTCCGTAAGCGGGCGAATCGTATAACTCCACCATCTGCACTCTAGCCTTTGCCTTTGGGGGGGCCGGCGCTTTTTTTCTAGGCTTCGG
>CAZTWC010000127.1:3045-9925 GCA_964617105.1 uncultured Myxococcia bacterium | reverse complement strand
CGTTGGCTTGAAAGGATTTTTTGACAAAATAATTTTTTCTCTTAATTGAGCCGTGTTGTTCTTCCATTTTATTCACTCCTTAAGATCGAAAAGCATTTCCAGTAATTGATTGCCGGATAATTAACAATCGCTTAATATATTGATGGTTCATTCCCACTGGTGACATGAACGGCACAGTTCTCCATCTACATTGTTGCGTCGTAAAAAAAAGGTTCTATAATATTTTTTAGGCATAAAAAAACGTTTAAAAAAACTGGTGGAACGCCAGGGCCTTTTAGAACGCCAGGGTCCATGGGGTTGGTGACAACTGATACAAGTCAATTTTTTCCTGTAAATGGGTAAATCTGCCGGAAGTTTAGCCTTTCGAGGTAAAACATCAATTGGGTGGCTCATAATGTCCCGCTGATGGCACTTGCTGCAAATTTCGGTTACCGGCTCTTTAAGCCGGCGGTTACTCTTACTCTTTTCAATTTCTGACTTCCCATTTTCAATAAGGGGAACGAACTGAAGTTGTCCTTTTTTGGGTCTCTGTTTTTGAGCCTTTAACAATTGTTGAAAGTTTGTTTCCTTGTCTTTAATATTGATCAGAGGTGGGTCGGTTGGTTTGCTTACATGACAAGAGATACATTTGTTTTGTTCACGCATATGCGAATGTGGGTTTTTTTTGCGGACCTCATCGGCTCTGGCTGTTTGAAATAAACTTATAATCGAAATAACTAACAGTATAACCAATTCTCGGACGGAAATTAACCTAGTTTTTCTTCTATCCACGGTATTCATCTCGTTTTTCCTATAATTGTTGTCTGTTAAACGAAAATAGATTAAAATTTTCCAACCACTTGAATTTTAATGGTATTATTTATCAGGGCTGGATCAAAGATGGTGCTGTCCAAATAGTTTTCATACTCCCCCTTAACCAGTAAAAAATTAGAAATTCGGTACCCCAAACCAGCAGAAATTTTACTCAATTCATTATTAATCCACACTGTGCTCATTTTGGTATCCTTGGGTTTCCATTGCTCAAATCTAGAGAAAAAATAGGCTGGTAAAAGATCAAAATGGTAAGAAAATAGACAGTAGTATCCCCACTGACGATTTTCCTGCTGTCTATCTTCGGTAAAGACATATTCCCCTTGCAATCCCACCGGGCCGGAACGGATGTCAATATCCGCACTAATTAGATAAAATTCTTTGTTAAAATCGTTATCAATGTTGACCAGATAAGAAAAACCCACAGCAGCCAGTTGTTCACTGCCACTTTTGTGGGCCAGGTAGGTTTCGCGAATAGGATAGAAATGGATACTTCCGCCCATGGCCATCCCCTTTTGTTGATGAAGGTAATCGCTTTCTTTACCGTTAACCATGTAGGCGGCCAAATCAAAGAAGTTGGTAGAATAAAAGGTACGAATACCGTTGCCACTGATTATTTTGGGCCCATTCTGCCAATCTTCTTCATTGAGATCGCTAAGGTTTCTAAGGATAATGTCGGTGGTCAAGGGAGCAGAGATACTGATCCTTTCAAAAGGGATCAAATACTTATAGTCAAGGCCAAAGGGTAATTCAAACCGGCCGGCCTGCAAATGAAACCCTTGAGAATTGAACATATTACCATAGGGTCGAGTTCGGTTTTCGGTTGTGACCAGGTCAAAAAAAGCAGAACGGATCAATGGTTTGGAGTTGTAAATATCTATGGCAGTAGCAAAAGAGATAATGTTGGCAAAATTCTTGCTAAAATATAACAGTAAACTACCCGGTGTGAAGGGGACGTCCCGGGCATTGATCAGGGTGGTGGTGATATCCAGATTAGCGCCGAGTTCCATGTCTAATCTGGCTAGATTTTCTGCTTTAAAAGCCTCCAGGGAATCTTCCAGTTTGATTATTTTACTTCCCAGTTTACTGTCCTGGTCAATCATCCTGGTTTGCATCCGACCAAAACCACTTTTGAGCTCCTTGTCAACCTTATTAACTTGCTTTTCTAGTTGCTCAAGTTTTTTGTCTAGTTTCTGCCTCTCTTTCAGCAAGTCAGACATTTTTTCTTCAATTAGATCCACCGGATCTAATTCCATTTTTAACTTTTCTTCAGAAGATATCTCCTCCTTTTTGTCCTTTTGATTTTTTTTCTTTTTGGCCAAAGTTGGAGAGGCGATGAAAATAATCAACAAAAGAGCCAGAACTATCCTCTTTAACATTTCTATTATCCTTCTGAGTGGCTATTATGAATGGCTATTGGAAAATTTAAATTATACTTTTATCTAAAAATAATAATCTTATTTTTTTTTCCTGTCAATCACTAAGGGCTCACTAAGTAAATAATCCGCGCCAAATATAACCTTTTAAGTTGTGAAAAAGGGTAGTTTATGGTAATTATTTGCCCATGAATTGATAGTATCCTTGCGGACACTAACTAACTAATAATTTGCGAGGTGTTTCATGGAAGTTATAGAAAAAATAATTAACAATCTACCTGGTCAACTGGGAGTTCAATGTTCATATAAATTAAATGGCCGGCATAGTTTTCTGGAAGGGAAAAATGTGGGTAACGAGCTGAAACTCTGGGTCAAACTTCAATCCACCGTAGATAATATCTTACGGTATTTTAACCTGTTGGCTGGTAAAAATAATTTCACATCTTTTTTAAACGGACACATCTACGCTGAAGGATTGGCTGCCAACAAGAGCATAAGCGGCTCTTTGGAATTTCGGCTGCTGGATGAGCAAAAGATAAAATACAGTCTCGATTTTATTGGCGATGACTCTCAGGAATATTATTTCAAAGGACAGGCTGCCTGGTCTGCTCTCCAGCCCATTAAATCAATATTGACCATCCATGGAGCTATATACCAAAAGGATAGCGGCAAAATGATCTCTGACTGCACCCTCAATTTTGATACCAACGATCTGCTCTCTCTGCTTAAAAGTTACAAATTACTCGATTCTACCCTCTAATTCTGGACACTTTTCAATGGATCCATCCGTTCGTTAAAACTAAAATGCATTTTAGTTAATTTCAACAATTCTTGCAGGATTGTCTGATTAGGATAATTAGAAAAACATTCATTCTCTATCACTAAAATCAAGTCCAAATCGCTGATACCTGGTGTGGGCTGTTGGTAATTACCATAGACAGCAACCGTTTTAAGCGATTTAATACCGTTAAGTTTCCTACCTAACTCCACCATCAAATCCTGATAGAGTTCCTGAGAGTAAAAAACCGGGCTGCCGTAAAAATACCTGGTGCCGCCACTCTTGTTTTTATCGCCTGAGAGCAAGCGTTCAACCTCTACTGCCGGGTCTTTGATGGTGGTTGCTTTTTTTAGCAGGAAAAGCATCAAATTATCTATTTTACGACGAAAAGCAGGGGTAAAAATCTTTTGCAATGATGGCACTGAAAAAAAATGCCAATTTGCCCGGATCTCGGAACATACTGCCAAAGGTTCCCATAGATTAGAAGGCAACTCCTTTTTCAAGGCCGAGATGGCCTCCCGTTTATAAATTCCACCTTTAAGGAATGGAAGCAAACAAAGATATCCATTGTGATTTTGTTCTCCCTAAAACCGTTTCCAACTCTTCCCCCGAGGTGACCAGGCCAAGGCGACTGTGCTGCCAGTCAGTAAAATCTTCTCTATTGGAAAGAAACTGTTTGATCACTTCATAATTAGGTTCAACAACAAGGATACTGGTACCAATAAAAAGCCGCAGAGCCGCTTCCACATGGTAACCCAGTCCCAAACCCCAAATCACCAGATAATCCTGACTGCTGCTATTAAAAGTTCCTATCTGTTCTTCGGCCTCCCTGACCGGATGATAACGACTGTGCAGCAAGATATTATTTATTTTTAGGGAATTATTTCCTTTTTTTCCCTGAATAAACTCAACATTTTCGTCGGTAGGTCTTGCCCTCGTCACTTGTTCCTTTGATGGTGCTGCCCAGAGTTTTTCCAGGCAGTTCAAATTTTCTTGATAGGTACTAGTCATTTTACCTCCCGGTAAAAAAGGGCAAAGCATTACAAACAACTAATCTTTCAGATCAATAATCATTTTAGGGCAGAAACCAATATGATCGCATGAAGTTAGCAGGTAACGCACTTCATCTCTCACATAATCAAAACCCTCAGTGGGGGCGTCAATGCCGTGCAAATGCCCAAACAGGCAGATATCTATCTGGTTTTTGGTTAAAAGGCTGGTTATTTGATTTCTGCCACCATCCTCTCCCAGGGGAGGGTAATGGGTGAGAAAAATTTTCAGGTGATTATCCACTGCCATTTTTTGCAGGCTCATCTCCATCCTCAACAATTCCCGTTGCCTGATTTTTTCATCCTGTTTCTTGCCAACGTCTGTCTGCTGGGCACGGCTATCAACAATAACCTTTTGGCTATGACTGTTATTTAACTGCTCTTCCATTTTTTCGGTGGTTTTAGGCCAATTTACAAAAGGATAGTTCCAGAGCCTGGTACCGCCAACCGTAATACCCTGCCATTTTTTTGAAACCAGGGGGAAATTCAGAGCATCGTTTTGAATAAAAAATATATTGGGCAGCGTTTTTTTGCGCAACTTGCCAATTGAGGTCCACCAGTAATCATGATTACCCCTGATGATAATCTTTTTTCCCGGCAAATCAGCGATAAACTCAAAATCAGGAGTGGCTTCTTCAAATTTCTTGGCCCAGGAGATGTCGCCTGCCAACAGAACAAAATCTTCCTCTCCTACTGTTTTGTTCCAATTATTGGCTATTTTATCATGGTGATCCAACCATTGGGAGCCAAAAATATCCATAGGCTTGGACTTATAAAAAGAGATATGTAAGTCGCTGATAGCAAATATTTTCATGGTTCTTCAAAATGTAGAGAACGGTAAAGAAACACTTGGGTTTGGTTTAGTTTGCGAAAACAACCGGACGACATACCGCCTTTACGGCACAAATGAGATAAAAACATCTCTTTATCGGGTAACTGCTCCCACACTGAGGGCAAATAAGTGGCACTTAAATATCCCTGCCTAAGAATAACTCCATCCTGGCCCGGTTTCAATTTATCCAACAACTCTTTGACTTTTTTATAGTTAAACCTTCGCGGAGGAGTAAGAACACTTATCTCTATGGTTATCTCGGATAATTCTTTGGGGATAACTCTTGAAAAACGGTTGTCATGCACAGCGGCGTTGACAGCATTTTCCAATACGCACTGGTAAAGCGGTCCCCGGGCCTTGATGTAACCAATACATCCCCGCAATTGCCCTTTTTTCTTTAAAGTAACAAAACAACCGGTTTTTTTCTGGAGGCGGACCGGCACCTGGCCAGGCTGATAATTTTTTTTACCCTTGCTGTTGATATAGGTTTCAAGACTTTTCCTGGCCATATTCAAGAGTATTTTCCCATCTTCTTTAGTAATCACTTCCTCTTTTCCAATTTTTTGTGCCCGGACCACTCCTGAAAAGAGCCACACAACCGAAATAGTCACCGTTACAGCAAAAAAAACAAGTGATGTTTTTATATTTCTGGATAAAATAATTGAGTCCATACCATCTCCTGATTCCAATCCAAAATTTTACATTGACTTCTAGTGATAATTAATTAAATAATACAACCATATTATTAAAATTAAAAACAACTCAAACTACAAAATAACTGGGATTATTGCAAGATGAATCGTTCCTATGTAAGTAAAGAATTTTATGCGGACCAGGTTATCTTCAAAGAGGGCAGCGCCGGCAAGACTGTTTACATTGTCAAGTCGGGAAAAGTTGAGATATCTAAAATGCTGAAGAGCAGGAAAGTGGTTTTAACTATCCTGGATAAAGGTAGTATATTTGGAGAGATGTCCCTTATCGTTGATCTGGGAAGAACCGCCACCGCCCGGGCTCTGGAATATTCCGAAGTGGTGATGGTGGAGAAAGCCCAGTTGATACACGACCTAAACCGCGCTTCTCCAATGCTAAAAGCCATCGTTTTATCTTTGGTGCATCGATTGGATGAAACCACCCGATCTTTTTCTGCTGTATCCAGCGGCGACCTTTTTGCCAGCGTCTGCAAAGTGATGGAATTGGTATTCAAAGCCCACGTCCAAAGTAAACCTGATAACATCACTGCCAAAAGTAAACCTGGTAAATTTACCAGAAAACATCAAAGAAATGGCCAAGATAGTTCTAGTTCCAATAATAATTTTATCAAAGTGAATCTCAAAGAGATAATCTCCGCCCTGAAACATACACTATCGCTAAACAGTATGGAGATAGAACGTTTTATCCATCTGTTTGAATCTATAAATCTCTTTACTTTGGAAACCGAGAAAGACCCTCTTAAAACTGCTCACGAACTCCAAGAATATATTTTGCTGTATGATTGGCAGAATTTTTTCAAAAAAGCCCAGGCTTTTAAAAAGGAAAATGCCGAATATTTCCAGCAATTTGAAATTTCTGAAAACGAAATTGTCGATCTGGATGACATCTCCTCCATAATGGATATAAAACCGGAAAATATCCTGGTCAGGATTGGCGATGGAGAGATACCTTTCAGCCTTTTTCTGTTCAATAAAGATGATTTTTTATCCTGGGCCGGTAAAAAGGGGAAAGATTATTTCCATAAAAAAGTTCCCAAGTTTATGACCATTGCCAAACTCAAGACCTTTGCCGATATTGCCAAACTGGACAATAGGGCCATTCAAAAAATATTGATCAATACCGATATGCACGCTCTTTCTTACCTGTTAAAATACCAGGAAGAAAAGGTGAACAATCGAATTATGAAAAATATTTCTCCCAGAGTAAAACGGGTGCTGAACGAAGAGATGCAATATCTGGATGACCAGATGGATTCGATAGAATACGAACGCTACGAATGGGAATTGATAGAAAAGATCAAGCACCAGGAAGGAATGGGAGAGAA
>CAZTWC010000127.1:0-3035 GCA_964617105.1 uncultured Myxococcia bacterium | reverse complement strand
CTGGTTGGTCTCCCGTATGGCGCTGGCTTACGTGGAGTCCTGGAAAAAAAATCCGCCTATCTTACCCCCCAGCCCCAAGATACCCCACAAGATGTCATCTCCAAGCCATCGCAATCTGTTTCATCCCCGCCTAAAAACCAACATCAAGAGATGATAGATGATTTCAAATCAGAGATCGACCAGGTTTTTAAAGATTATTTTAACGAGGATGATTAAGCCGGTGTCCATCCAGACACTCAAACCGGGAGTGTTTGCTTTTGGACTCTTCCTGTTCTCTTTTCTGCTATTTTCTATTTTTGCCTGGTCACGAACTCTGCAGCAATCTAATGCGCCCCATTTTGTTTACCTGGCTGAAGCCTTTTTAAACGGTCAAATACATATCTCCCGGGACTTGCCCAATTTAAATGACTGGGCATATTTTGGAGACAAATTCTATGTTTCCTTTCCCCCTTTGCCTTCTTTATTAATGCTACCTGGTGTGGCAATTTTCGGGCATGGGTTCAATGATGTGCTCTTTACAATTTTCTTCTCCGCCCTAAACTGTGCACTATTTTTCCTGGCTCTTACCAGTTTAAACCAAAATGAAAAATTTAACCGCAATACAGAAGAGTTACTTTGGCTAACCATCCTTTTTTCTTTTGGCAGCGTTAATTTTTTCTGCTCTGTCCAGGGACAGGTCTGGTACACCGCTCACATAATTGGTCTTACCTGCACTATTGGCTTTTTGATGGCTGCCTATAGAGCATCATATCCCCTATTGGCCGGCTTGCTTACCGGAATGGGATTTTTATGCCGTACTCCGCTTTTATTTGGGGCGGTTTACTTTCTGATCGAAGTTTTCCGAATGCATGACCCTTTCATCAAAATAGATGCCCCTAAAATTAGATGGATAATTATTAAAAAAATATCTCTCTTTTTGCTGCCACTAATGTTAATCGGCTGTTTGCAGGCAGGGTTCAACTATAAACGTTTTGAAGATCCTTTTGAATTCGGACACCGCTATTTGTATAAAAACCGGGTGACGGAACGGATACAAAAATGGGGGTTGTTCAATTACCGTTATCTTGAACAAAATCTGCACGCCGCCTTTACCAGCCTACCCAAAATTAGCCACAAGTTTCCCTATCTGCTGCACCATGGGCATGGAGTGAGCATTTTTTTGGTTACTCCCGCTTTACTGCTTCTTCTCTGGCCTCGCCGCAAAACACCCTTTGGCCTCAACCTGCTGTGCAGTGCAGTAATAATCTCCATTCCCGCTTTTTTCTATCAAAACAGCGGCTGGTACCAGTTTAGCTACCGGTTCAGTCTAGATTATACTCCCTATCTGATCTTGCTTTTAGCGGCTGGGGGAATAAAAATAGATAGCAAATTCAAGTTATTAATAGTCTGTGGGCTGGTAGTCAATGCCTGGGGCGCCTTTATTTTTAACCGCTATTTCCTCTAAGATCATTACCATCATTTTTCCTTTTTATTTTCTGTTATTATTTTTCAGGAGTTCGATGAAGGCTTCAATCCTAGTTCTGATTTGGCCCACATCTCCCATGCTATAGTCAGTATCGAGGATTAAAACCGGAATATTTTCTTTTTCCAGTTCATTTTTTATAAGACGGCTCTCGATCTGATAAGGTTGACAAAATTGGAGATTATAGTGAATTACACCATTGGCCTTGTATTTTCCCACCATTTCTTTTACATGCTGTAACCTGGATGGATTTGGCGTAAAAACAGCGCAATCTATCTTAAAATATCGTTCAACAATATTGTCTAATAGCGTTTCTACACTATTTCCTGCTTCACTGGTAAACCAGCGCATACTCCGCTCACCAACACATGATTCTTCACCAACAACAACAGCATTGCTTGTTTCTACTACCCAGGGAATTTTCCAGTTTGGAACTGCCATTGGGCAGCCAGATATAATAATCCTTGGCATCTTTTCATCATTGACGCCTTTTTTAGTTTTTGTTCTTTCTTCTAATTCATCGCAAATCTTGTTCAGGGAATCGGTAAAGCGTATTGGGTCGTCAAAAAATGACACTTGATTGGCAAGCAATGCATCAAGCCCTGAAATGGGGACAGAATTTACGCTGCGCAATTCAGCCAATCGCATCATGGCTTTGCGCTTGTTGTTCACAATCTCAATGCCATGCCTTAGATTATCGATACTGATAGATTTGTCGGTTAGTTGCTCAAGCACATCAATAAATTTTAAATACTCAGCCTTTAAAAGGGCTTTTCCTGCCTCACTTTTCATTTGAGGCATGTCGATTATATGCAGATTATCAACATAATTGTCTAGTATTTCATATGATTTCTTTTTGCCATCACAGGTATTTTCCCCAACAACCATGTCACAGACCTCTATATAGGGACAAACCTTGCTGAGTTTGAAGCCGAAAGCAGATTTTATCAAAGAGCAGGTTGTGCTGGGTAAAAGATTCTCAGTTTTTTCAAAACCAAATTCAGCGCCGGCGCATAGACCAACAGAGACACTGTCTAAAGCCAGAATAATTTCTTCTGGAACAAAAACACAGAACGAACCAATAACTTTGCGTCCTTTGGCCTTTGCATCCATAAGTTCCTTGATCCGTAATCCATGAACTTCGGACATAACAAAATCAAAATATTCCATCCCTTTTGGACGGTTTTTTTGAGAGAGAAAAATCTCCTGATAGGTGCTGCCGAGAACTTCCAATAGAGAATCATGAGCAGCGAGATCGAGTCCCAGTTCTGACCACATCGAACGATAATCTTGTGACATGCGAAATCTCCTTTCATCTTTGCCGCTAATCTTTCTGCGGCCAGACTTCAGGAGAATGAAGAAATCAAGGCGAGAAAACAGCGACAGCAGAAGCAAATAGGAACCGCCCGGGCTCCTTAAAATTGCTTCAAATTAATGGAATAAAAAGTTGTGAGTTAAAATTTGAATAATCCATAATCATTCTTTTCAATCT
The DNA here is from genome assembly GCA_964617105.1 of uncultured Myxococcia bacterium. GTDB lineage: Bacteria > CAZTWC01 > CAZTWC01 > CAZTWC01 > CAZTWC01 > CAZTWC01. The sequence continues at coordinate 81 of CAZTWC010000127.1, read as the reverse complement.
AAAAATTTACAATTTAATAATAATATACTCAAGTTTCGCAAACATAAATTCGCGAAACATATTAGCCACTTAAAGGTTGGT
>CAZTWC010000126.1:0-9928 GCA_964617105.1 uncultured Myxococcia bacterium | reverse complement strand
CCTTCGGCGTTCCCACAGGGATCACCTTCGGCGTCAGTTAATTCCCGGATGGAAACAAATTTTTGAGGACGTTTAAATGGAAAAGATGTTCTATCCCAAATCTATCGTAATCATCGGTTTGTCCTCCAAACCCAACAATATCCCTCGTCTTATTCTGGGAAATTTACTCCGCTGGGGCTACATGGGTCGAATCCTGGGGGTAAATCCCAGGGTTACAGAAAACAGCAACGTGGATGGGGTCAAAATGTTCAAACGAATCGAGGATCTTCCCCTGGTTCCCGATTTGGCGGTGGCCCTTATCCCGGCTAAATATATTCCCGACACCATCAAAAGTTGCGGGATATTTGGTATCCACAATATGGCCATCCCTTCAGGAGGATTTAATGAATTTGGCCCGGAGGGGAAAAAAATAGCCCAAAAAACCGTGGAAAACGCCCGTAAATATGGGGTGAACTTTGTGGGACCCAACGGCGTGACCATCGCCAATACCGCCAATGGTTTGTGCCTCCCATTTGTACCTTCATACCCACCGGTTAAAGGCGGCATTTCGATTATCACCCAAAGCGGCGGCGTTGGTCTGATGCTCTGGAATTTAATGAACAACGAAGATATCGGCATGGCCAAATTCGCCAGTATTGGCAACAAACTGTGTCTGGACGAGGTTGATTTCCTGGAGTATTTTGGTTCCGACCGGGACACCAAGGTGATTTGCATCTATCTTGAAAGTATCAGCCGGGGTCAAAAACTGCTGGAGGTAGCCCAAAAAATCGATAAGCCGATTATAGTCCTCAAAGCCAACACTACTCCGGCTGGAAAAAAAGCGGCCATGAGCCATACCGCCGCCATGCACAACAACGACCAAATAGTTGATTCTGCTTTTGAAAGAGCCGGAATTATCCGTATCCACAGTTTTTCCGATTTTATTTCTGTGGCCAAAGCCTTTCATCTGCCGCCCATGAAGGGAAACCGTTTGATGGTGATGAGTCCGGCCGGCGGTTTTACGGTAATGATGGCCGATTTGTGTGAACAGTTGGATTTTGAGTTTGCCGACCCGGGGGATGATTTTTTTAAAGGGCTAAGCAACTATTCCAACGCGGGAGTGATAAAATTTTCCAACCCTCTGGATATGGGTGATATCTATGACCCCAACTTGTATGCCCATATTTTTTATTCAGTTATGCACAACCAGAACGTAGACGGAGCGGTGTACGTCAGCCAGTGGCCCCAAATGCCCAAAGGGGAAAACGTGTTTTACAAGATGTTCAATACCGATCTTTCCAACGAAACCATTGGCGCCATCCAGTCATCGGGTAAGCCATTGGGCGTTTGTCTGTTTGGACTGGCAACCACTACCTACAAGATCAAACAGAATATCAGCCTGCCTATCTTCAACAGTCCAGAAGAGATGCTATTTGCCTTAAAAGTTCAAGGGGCTTTTTTTCGGCAAAAAGAGGAAGGGAAAAAAACCTATCCGTTGCCCACCAATATCGACCTGGTTTCAGCCAACTCCTGGCTGGAGGATAAAGATGGAGAACATGGGGAAGAGTGTCTGGATCTGCTGGAGTCTTTTGGTCTGCCTGCTCCTCAGCGGGAAATAGTTGTCAATCAGGATGAAGCGGAAAACGTAGCCCGCAATTTGGGTATGCCGGTGGTGTTAAAAGTGATATCTAAGGACGCTTTACATAAATCGGATGCTGGCGGCGTTTTACTGAATCTGGACAATGAACAGGAGGTGCGTGCGGGGTTTGAGAAAATCAGAGCCAACCTGTTTACCTACAACCAAAGCGCCGATTTTCAAGGTGTAAGAGTGATGGAACAGGCCAAAGAAGGGTTTGATATGTTTATCGGCGGCAGTTGTGATCCAGCCTTTGGCCAGGTTATGTTTTTCGGCTTCGGCGGAATTTACGTTGAAGCCTTTGATGATATCGCCAATGTGCTTTGTCCGGCAACTCACCAGGAGGTGGCGGACAAATTGCAGCGGCTAAAGAGTTTTAAAATCCTGCAGGGCGCCCGCGGCAAAAAACAGGGTGACATCCAGGCTTATATTGATGCGGTGGTAAGGGTCTCCCATCTGTTGTACCGTTTTCCGCAAATTGTAGAATTGGATATCAATCCCATCAGGGTATTTCCCGTTTCCCGAGGTATTTTAGCGCTGGATGCCCGGATGAAAATCACCACCTGATATTAACCTGGTCGCCGCTTGATTGGGAGTTAATTTGCTGGGCAATCTGACTGGTATAGGCGGTTAGTTTACTCAAATCCATACTTCCCGATAAAAACTGGCCCGCCACTATTCCAGCGTTTTGTCGCAAGGCATCAGTTACTTCCGAAGAGCGGTTAACCACCAGGGCCATACCGATATTCTCCTTTAACCATGGCTCATCCAGAGGAAAATCCTCTCCCAGTTTGGCCGCTGCAGCATGGGCCTGAAATGACCTGAGCAAATCGTAAGGCGAGAAATTGATCTCTGGATTTATACTCTTTGCATTAATAAAAGAACCATAGTCTAAATCTTCTTCAATAATCTCACTGCCTACTACCAATTGGCTGAAAAGACGATTATTCTCCATAAACTCCTGATCCAGGGTTTGAGGTCTGTCTAATATTCTTTCTGCCTTCCGGGCGATCTCCTGTTTATAGATCTCCCGATTGGCAGGCAAATCATTGATAAAATCTTCATCAGAGTAATTATATTGGTCCGGGTACCACTGTTTTAAAGCCTTGGTGGGCAAATTTTTGGCATAATCGGGATTCATTAAGAAATAAACTGCTGCGTCAAGGTTATTCTCTAAAAAATCGGTAGTAATGGCTGTTCCCTCTTTTAACAACTTCTGAGCCTCATGGGCAATAGCATTCTTTAAAGAATCGGTGATGGTTTTTCCATTCTGCAGTTGTTCAGTTAGAAAATCGCTCTGCCCGATCTCTTTGCTAATCTGGCCCGGATCCAGAGCCAGCATCCTGGTAATATCCATGTTAGCGGCCAAAAAATCACTGGTTAACTTATTTCCAACAAACTTTTTTTGCACCGATTGGACCATAAACTGCTTCAATTGTTTGGTATTGGTTATGTTTGCCGCCTGGAAATCGGATTTGAGTTGAGCATTTTGATTGATGATTTGCATAAGTTTTTGGTTGTCAGAGGTTATTGCCTGGGCTCTGATACTGTTGGTAAGTTCATCCATTGTGGCGGGGCTGCTGTTACCCGACCTATATTTTTTCTCCTTAACAGTTTTAGTATTTCTAACTTTGCTCAATTGGCGATCTACTGCTGATGGGGCAATTCGGCCGTCTTGTCCACCTCTAACCGCCTGAGGATAAGATTGACCCGCTTGCAGAGCCTTTGAGGCCGCCCGTCCCACTTGCTCTCCCACTATGGACCCGGCCAATTTTTTACTCAACTCCCGGCTCTCCTCCAGATTGAGTTCAGATATCTCTTTACTCTTGAGCATAGCATTGAGACGAACCAATCCATGCACATTCACCGCGCTTTTTAGCCGTTTTTGCAGCCCCCTGGCATCTTCCTGTCTCAATTCCACGGCATCGATAGCATCATTCACGGCACTTAAAGCGCTTTGCGCGCCGCTAGTAGAGGTGATACTGGTATCGGTCAGATTCAATCCATTTTTGTCACTATTAGTTATGGTAATATTAAAATTAGCCCCATCACTATTATCAATTCCTAAAAACAGATCCAGGTTGAGTTCTCCACTTAATAGTTTTTTTCCTCTATAATCACTGGTTTTAGCCAAATTATCCATTTGCTCCATCAGAGATTGATAGGTGGTATTCAACTGGACTGCTTCGGTGTCAATGGCGCCCTGATTGGCCACTTGCTCTGCCAACTCCCGCATCCGGTAAAGTTTGCGGTTAATAGAACCAAGATCTTTGTCCGCCTCTTTAAGAAGTTCTTGTCCATAATGGATATTTTTCAACACTGGCCGGTAACTCTGTGCTCTGGTGTTCAACCGCTGGGCGATAAGGGCAGTGCCGGTGGTCCCGGTATCAGAGGAGATTTTCCGGCCGCCAGCCAATCTGTTAGTATAGTCGGACTGAGTCCGGTCCCGGCGAGCAGAGGCCCGATATTGGACCTCTTTTTGGGCCTGACGGTATCGGCTTTGAATTAATTGCCGCTGCCTTTCAATTATGGCAGTTATGGAAGAAACCGGAGTAATCATAATAACCAATAAGATCTGCGATGTCGTTAAAGCTATAAGTATCTAACATCAACATCGGGCATTTTTAACTAAAACTTTAATTTTTTTTTAATAAAAATGAAAATAATTTAAATTTGATGTGATTACAAGAGGTTACAAGAGAAAAAATAGAGCAGAGGATTTCGACTTGTGGCAAATTTCAACCTTGAAGTCAACCGGGTACCCATGGAGGCCGGCGCAAAGAGACAGTGACTACCCGGAGATGAGCGCCTGGTTGGTAAATCGCCATTGGATGGGGTGAAGCAACTATTGACAACTATTGACTACTCTTGGGGTTCTGAACAAGCAGTCGTAGGTTTGTCTACGTCGAGGCCGAAGGTCATCCCCGTGGGAAGGAGGATTTTGCTGCCGGCAACACAACGTTAGCCGAGATGTATTCGCATTCTAAAGCCCCACAAGGAGGTTGCTATTAGTATTAAGAAAAACACGATGTTAAAATTGCTGCCAGAGGAGGTTCTATTTAGATCCATCAGGGTACAAGAGCAGCCATTATCTTTGGTAGAAGACCAAGATAACTGGGCCATGCAAGTCTTGGCAGTGGAATCACAGGTATAACCAGAGGGGCAGTTGATATTGGCGTCGCAAATTTCAACACACAACCCCTCTGTGCAATAGGCGCTCTGGCAATCTCCGTCAGTGGAACAGGTGGAGCCAAAAGCCTTTTTTCCCTCTCCAAAAATGGTACAGACCTTGGTGCCATCGCCGCTGTCTGAACATTTTTTAAAACCAATGGGGCATTCACTGTCAGTGGCGCAGGTGTCAGAGCAATAACCTCCAACGCAATAGCCGGATAGACACCCCGAACTGTCACTACAGGAAGATCCAAAGGGTTTGGGTGCGCCGCTTTTGTCTTTTGGCCAACAAAAACCATTGGAAGAGGTGCTGGTCTTTAGGCAGACATGGTTTTCCGGACAGTCTTCGGAACTATTTAAATTACAGGTTTTGGTGCAAATTTTACTGGTACCACCCATGCAAATCAAATCTCCACAATCCCGGCCATCTTTACACTGTTTGCCAATACCGCTACCATCTGCTCCTTCGCCGCCGGTGCTTCCGCCTCCTGCTACCGCTTTACAAACCGAAACACTACCGGTATTAAAGCAAGTGTAACCTTGACCACAATCAGTGTCAGTTTTACAGGTTCTAAAGCATTTACCCGCCTCGCCCTGCTGGGCGGAAAGACAAATCATGGAGCCGGAACAGAAACTACTCTTGTTGTCACAGGTTTGCCCTTCACCCACACCTGGCATGCAAACACCCTTGGTCCCGGACGTATCGGTTGGAATACAGGCCTGTTCCTGGCTACAGGCGGTTGGAGATTGGGGATTGCACTCTTTTCGGCACTTACCACTTTGGGCTCCTGCCGAATCAGCGAGACAAACCAGACCGCTAGAGCAACCAGTTTTCTGATCACACATTTGCCCCTCACCACTGGAACCTCCACCTGAGGCACCGCCACCACTGCCAATGGCAGACCCTGCGGTAGGAATACAAACACCACCTGCTCCACCCTGCAACTCAGCACAGGTATAGTCGCTACTACACTGAGGATTTTGCGGATCACACTTTTTCCGGCAAATGCCGCTCTGATCTCCCTCAGAGGTAACGATACATATCAAGCCTTCTTTACAGGTGCCTGCGGACTGACTGCAGACTGCGCCTTCCTCATTACTGCCGGCGCCGCCAGCGGCGCCGGCTGGCATACAAACACCGCCACCGCCCTGGAGACCCGCGCAACTGTAACCCGATTTACACTGAGAATTCTGCGGATCACACTGTTGCCGGCAGGTGCCGCTCTGATCTCCCTGGGAAGTTACTATACACAACAATCCTTGCTTGCAATCGCCCTCGGCCTGGCCGCAGGCCGCCCCTTCATCGTTGGTTCCACTGGGTATATTACTCTGGTCTATACAAGCGCCACCAGTTGGAGCATTGGTCTTGGGATTTCCCACTGGCTGACAAATTTTGCCAGAGGGACAACTGGACTGAGGGTTGTTATTATCTGGCTGGCAGGTCTCAAAACATTTGCCCTGCTGGCTACCGCTACTGTCGGCAAGACAGAGGAGACCTGATTTACAATTCATCATACCGCTACTGGTGTGGCCACACGCCTCACCAACCCCGGCTTCACCCGTTGTGGTTCCACCACCGTCGCCACTGGCGCAAACACTGTTTGTGCACTGGTATCCAGAGGGGCAATCGGTGGCTGTGCTACATTTTTTCGAGCAAAACTTGCCGCTGCCATTGGTGGTGCAAACTCCATCTGTACAGTCACTGTCAGCACTACAGGGAGATCCAAAACCGCCGCCCTGACCAGCCTGGACTGGATAGATATAGCATATGCCTTTAATATCATCCGGGCTCAAACTGCGGCGATTAGTTTCCCGGTTTGCAGAGGAATAGTACATGGTAGCATCAGAATATTTACTGTGTGCCAACCCTAAAAAATGGCCGATTTCATGAGTAGCGATATTAGCCACATCCACCGGACTGCGGCCCCAACCACAATTGTTCCAGTTGCTAGTGGTAGACCAGCAAAAGTAGTTCTGGTTGAACTGAATATCAGCATCATAGATCTGTCCACTCGCGCCAGTAATCGGGGTGGTAACGCCAATGGCGTTATTTCCAAATTGGCCGGGCCAACTATCCGGCCAGATCATCAAATTTGTCCCGTTATTGATACCAGCATATACACTGGCGTTTTTTCCTTTGTAATCAAAAGTGATAGTAGAACAATTTACATCCTCCCAGGTTTGAAAAGAGTCTTGGATAGCCTTGAAATCTGAACCATCGCTGATGTCTTTACAGCCTTTATCGTTAATATAGTATGGGACCGGAATTTCCTGGCGTCCAGCCGGCCAATAGGCATCCTTGCCGCTATTAGATTTAATTGTTTGATAGGCGAAAGCAAAAGATGACACAAAAAAGACTATAAGATAAAAAGATATGGATATTGTCCTGTGCATAATTCCCCCCCCGGGAAAAACAATGGTCACCCGACTTGAATCGGAGTCAATCGCTTATGGTTTAATCTGAATAATTCGATCTTTCAAGGTCTTGAGTTTTACCTTTTGTAGTTTTGGTTGGGTTAGCAAATAGGAATTAATCTCCTTAACAAAGTCGGCCAAAGGTCTGATGGTGGGTTTTAATTCTTGGTGTTTGACCCGGTGCAAAGAGTGCTGAAGTATTTGGACTTTACCCTTTACCATTTTAGCCAGGGTCAACTCCTCCAATTTTCTGAATATCACCGGAGACGCCCCCTCTTTTCTAATCACGGTAAATTTTGCCTGGCAGAGAGCCAGCAAATAAAATCGGGATTTTTCCTGGTCCTTTTTAAGAAACAGGATAACCTCTTCCCCTGGTTTTAATTTTGCATCTCCTAATACATTATAAATTATATCACCGACTTTACCGCCAATCTGGTTTATCAGTATCTCTTTTTGCGGTTTCTGATCCGATCCTATCGGCTTGATATACTCTTTCACTTCAACCTTGCTGTCGGTGTACACGGTTTTGTGCCCATCTCCCCAATAAATACGCTGTGACTTTACCAGTCCCCGTACAATAAAATCGGCATTTTGGGCCAACTCCTGGTTGGAAAGAAAAATCGCTGTGGTAGCATGGGTATAGGCAGGAAGCCAAGTTGTTATTAGTAGAATAAAGAAAGAACAGAAAAATACTCTCTTTGGCAAGTTCATTTTATCCCCCTCTAAGAAAATCATGAATTGCGAGTTAATAGTCTAGAAATTATGAATTTTGTAGTTATTAAGAATGACACCTCTAAAAGTAGTTTTGGACACAAAAAATTTTCTCTTAAATTTTTAGAATTGAAGCCAAATCTTCAGTAAGACCGCTGGCCCGGACAAGGGTTTTCTCGTATTTTTTTAGACTGTCCTTAGATTGTTGATATTTCTCCTCAAATTCTTTTCTCTCATCCTGGGCTTTATCCAATGAGTCTGTTAAGTTATTAATGGTATTGTCTCTCTCAACTAAATTCTTTTTGTTTTTATCTTCAATTGAATCCAGTTCAGTTTGGTATAACTCGTCGGTCTGCTTCAATCTTTCCCGCTCAATGCCCAATTTGTGTTCCAGTTCTTTTACCTGGTTAGAAAGGATCTTTTCCTCCTGGTGGCTTTTAGTTTGGATCTCTTGTAATTTCTCTTCTATGACGGACAATTTTTTACTCAAACTATTTTTCTTTTTTAATAGACTATCTTTAGTCTGATTACTTTCGCTAAGAGATTGTTTTAAATCTTCTTTTTCAATCTTTACCGATTTTGCGGAGGTTTTTAACTCCTCCAACTCCATTCTGGCTGATCTCCCAGATTGCCGCAATCCCTCCCGCTCTTTGCTGGTAGTGGTCAGTGCGGTCTTTAATTCATCCCGCTCAATGGTTATCCCTGACAATTGCTCCCTTAAATCTTCCCGCTCCATATTGGCTATCTTCAAAGAATTTTTAAACTCATCCAATTCCACGTTGGTAGAACGAATTTTTCTTTTCAAATCCTGATTCTGAGCAACAATTTCTGAATTTTCCAGGGAAATCTCCTCTTCCTCGTCCAAATCTTCTTCTTCAGGCACCCCATCTTCCTCTGTATCTCTATAGTCAGAGACATCTATACCGCTTTCTTGAGCATCCTCATCTCCGTCAAGAATTATCACTTCGGCATCGTTTTCAGTTAATTCTATCCCCTCTCCCTCTTCCTCCTCCTCAATAACCTGGACCCCAGCATCACCCACCTGGATAAACTGATTGAGTTCAGCAATTAAAACATCCATATCAAAAGGTTTAGTAATCATCCCTTGCGCATTGGCTTTTTTTACCATGTTGGGGACATTTTTGGAGGCCATTAAAATGACCGGTTTATCTTTAAGTTTTGGATTTCGTTTAAAACTATTACTCAAGGAGAAGGGGTTTAGTCCTCCGATATCCATACTTAACAGCACCAAGTCCATACCACCTTTTTTGGTGCCAGCCATGGCTTTTTTACCATCAGTAAATATTTCCACCTCAAAATCCCGCTCAACTAACTCATCCTGTAAGGAAGAATTCAACTTTGCGTCACTTTCAATAATAACTATTTTGCCGCTCATGATTATCCCCTAGAAAAATAGATTGGAAATTTGCATTGTTAAGTATAACCTAGAAACTGGAAGTTGGCGCAAGGACCAAAACCATGATGGTTACAGTTTATAAGTATACACTAACTATGTATAATAAAATGGAATTTTTGTCAAACCCAAAACCATAAGACCATCAGATATAAAGGATTTCTGTAGTGGATAAACGAGTTGCTTTGGTTTTGCCACTCTACTTTGGACTGGGGTTTATAGCCATCATTACCCAGGTGCACCTGGTAAGAGAATTTCTGGTTTCCTTTCAGGGTAATGAAATCTGTATTGGGCTTATCTTTACGGTATGGTTTATGGGTATCAGTTTGGGCGCTATTGGGTACAGTGGCCTTAATTTTTTTCGTTCAAAAGGGTTGGGGCTATTTACCTCTCTGGTTTGGCTGGCTATTTTTCTCCCCTTTTTAGAAATTGCCGGTTTGAGGTATATCCGTCTCCTTTTTTCCATTCCCGCTGGCCAATTGCCTTCCCTCTTTCACCTCACTATCCTATTCCCACAATATATCTCACCCACCCAAGGAGACACGGCATGAGCGAAAAAACCTACACCGGGAGCTGCTTCTGCGGGGCGGTCGAAATATCTG